>JAUYJN010000040.1 GCA_030700255.1 Candidatus Peregrinibacteria bacterium
CCATTTCTCTCAAAGCGCGCGGTGAAACCTGGCACCGCGCGCCTGTCCTTAGCTTCTCATCAAAAAATTGTCATTTTTTGAAGAGAAGCATGGAGGCTAGCCTCCATGCTTCTCTTTGAAATAAGTCCGAACTTCGCCATAGGTGCAGCTCCAAACGGAATATTGCGAAATTTTTGCGGTCTGCGCCCACGGAAAACCCAATTCCACGGCGGCTTTTTGGCCGATGATATGGAAGTTCGCCGCGCGAAGCGCGGAATAAACCACAATGGTATACTGTTTATTTTACCACTGTGGTTTATAGCCAATTTTTTGCATTTTGCCGAAGGCAAAACTTCTAAATTTCCAGTCAAAGAAAGCGACAATTTTTGCCCAAAAGCGATACGAAATTTGCAACCCTGCTGGACTTGATCTATTATTGTGGCGGACACAAATAGCAGACTGCACGGATTTTTTTAATCCAGATTGAAGCTCCAAACGAGCAACTCTGTACAGATTCGTGCAAACGCATTTGTGTCCAGCAGGGTTGCTCCTTTGGGATTATCACTTAACCAAAAGGTCTATGAAATATTATCTCTATGCTCGCAAATCTACAGATGAAGACGACCGCCAAGTTCTCTCTATTGAAGCACAATTAACAGAACTAAGAGAATATGCCTCTAAAGAAAAATTAGAGGTAATTGATGAATTTATAGAAAGCAAAACAGCTAAAGTGCCAGGCAGACCAATATTTAACAAAATGATTGAGCAAGTTGAACTTGGCGGTCATCCGGATAATAACGTGGGAATTTTAGCGTGGCATCCTGATAGGCTGGCAAGAAATAGCATTGATGGAGGCAAAATCATCTATTTAATTGATGAGCAGAAAATTGAATCGCTAAAATTCCCTACCTTTTGGTTTGATAGCACGCCGCAAGGAAAATTCATGCTCAGTATCGCTTTTGGGCAAAGTAAATATTACATTGATAATCTTTCAGAAAACATTAAACGTGGCATACGCCAGAAGTTAAGGCGCGGCGAACTGCCCGGGCTTGCACCAGTAGGTTATTTGAACGAATTAAGGCATCACACAATCGTAAAAGACCCTGAAAGATGGAAGGCAGTTCGCACGCTCTTTGAGGCGTATGCCACTGGTGAGAAAACACTTGAAGATTTACAAAAATTGTCGCTTTCTTTGGGCTTGGTGAGCCGACGTACTGACAAAGCATTGTCGCTGTCGCGACTTGATGGAATGTTACAAAATCCATTCTATTATAGTGTTATTACCAGAAAGGGCGAAGCCTACCAGGGAAGCCATGAACCGATAATCTCAAAGCAACTTTTTGATAAGGTGCAGCGGGAAATGCAGAAACGATCTAAGCCACGAAAGGCAAAAGAAATTGCGGCTTTTGCCTTTCGTGGGATCTTTACTTGTGGAGAGTGTGGCCGTGCTATTACAGCAGAAAAGAAGGTGAAAAAATCCGGCCGCACCTACATTTATTACCGCTGCACCAAAAAGAACCGTGTTTGTAGCCAGAAATATGTGGAGGAGCGAGAACTTGTGAAACAACTCAATGAGCTTTTTCAAAAAGTTGCTTTGAGTGATGACTGGAAAGAAAAATTTATGAAACAATGGGAGCTTGATTACAAAAAGGCTTCGACCGCTTCGTCCTCTTCCGCCGGTGAAAGTAAAATGGAACTCAAGGTACTGGAAGAAAAGCAAATGCGCCTTCTTGATGCCTACCTTGAGCAAACCATAACCAATGAGGAGTACACGGAAACCAAGAAGAAGCTATTAAACCGCAAAATTGAAATCAAAGAGAATTTAAAGGAATCCGGCGGAAGAGGACTCTACTGGCTCGAACTCTTCAAAGAATGGATTTTGTCGGCTCACCAAGCCATCAACTACGTTGATTCTGGAAATTTAGAAGAAAAGCGGAGCTTTCTGCAAAAAATTGGCTCGAACTTCTACATCATCGGCCAAAAAGCCGCCGTGGAATTGGGTTTTCCGTGGGCGCAGACCGCAAAAATTTCGCAATATTCCGTTTGGAGCACGTAACGGGAATCGAACCCGTATTTCTGCCTTGGCAAGGCAATGTAATAGCCACTATACGATACGTGCAAGAAGAGCAGGGATATTTTTACCAAAAAACTGGGCTTGAATGCAAGCCTAAGGCTAAAAAACATTTTCAAATCGCTCACGTACTTTGATATCACTCTCTTTGGCTGAGTCGTATGCTAATTCAAATATAATACGCATGCAGTCAGCTACGGTTTTGCTGCGGATGATTACTGCAAAGTTATCTTCAAATGACATGATTGCGACGGAGTCGCCGTAAATATTGATTTCTACGGGCATGGTTGTCTCTCTGCCTATGAAACGCGTGGTCCTAAGATGTGCAACATCGTTTTGTATACATTCTTTGAGGCTTTGTGCGTCAGCCGGTATGAGGCATCTGGTTGATATATTTCGTTTAACACGCTCGGCATAATAGTTTGGAAAAATACTTGGTAGAGCACGTGTTTGATGTTTTACTGTGCCGTAGCAGAGTAGGGTGGTGTTTGGTATTTTGAGAGTGTCTTCGAATGCACGAATAAGCCCATCCTCACCGTCCAGACGTTCTACCTGTGAAGGATTGGCATCATTGATGATCTGTGAAATTAGATCTTCTACCATTTTTTCTCTTTAAATAGGACAGGAGTTTAACAGAAGTAATGTCTAATGTTAAGCTGACTATTTGAATTCAACAAAAAACAATGCGATTATATCTATGACGAACAAAAGTATGATGATTCCTTCGAGTAAGGTTGATCTTTTTGAATTTAGAAAATCGAGGATAAATGAAACGCTGTCAAAAATAGTAGTTAATTTATGACTTAGAATTTCATAACGTTCTTCGATTTCGTAGAACTCAAGTAGGTCGTTATAGAATTTGTCGAGTGGCTCATCATCCCAAGTTATATCTGGTTTATCGAGTAGGGCCATTTGAGTAACTATCATGTGGCGAACATTCATGGCAAAGCCGACTCTTTTTAAGAGTTCTTTGTGAGAGAGTGATGATCTTCCGCGTTCAGCAAATGATTTCATAACTGTTGCAAAATTGTTGAGTACTTGATCGACCTCTCTATCATAGTGATCCAGCGCGACAGAGCGTCCGAGGATCAGTGAAATAACTGCGATTTTTTCGATGGTTATTTCGTCAACTTTTATTTCATGTGTACTAGTTTCATTTTTCTTATTCCCTGCTTTGACTTGAATCTCTTCCTCCATAGGTATTTCAAAACTTTCAACCAAAAATTCTCGTAATTTGTTTGAAAATTCATTAACTTCTCCTGAGGAGAAATTCCAAAATACAGCAACTCCGTATTTGAGGAGCACGACGTATTTACCTTTACCATATTCGATAATTAGAGGGTCTTTGTGAGATGCTTTTACGCCAAGTTTAGTTGGGATTTCGCGCAGATGGAATTGTCTTCCGAGATGAAGGGCATGGACTTGCATAAAAAATTTGTTCAGTAAGATTGGATATTTGACTTTTCCGCGCTATTGTACCATAACAATAAACCTTAGCAAGGGGAAAATGACGTAATACGCCTTTTTTTAGCCAAATAGTGTTGGTAACTCCAATGACTTTTTATCATGGATTATTGGCTCAGAGAGCTTTGAATCTTCAGGTAATTGAATGTCAATTTCGATAGGGCAGTGGTCTGAGCCAAAAATATTATTGAGAATACTGGCTGATTTTAGATGTTTCCGTAGCTTTGGATCTATCATCGTGTAGTCGATTCTCCAACCTACATTTCGGGCTCTGGCATTTGAGATATAATGCCACCAAGTATAGTGCTCTCCTTCTTTTTCAAATTCACGAAAAGTGTCTATAAATCCTAGATCCTCCGTTACCCAGTCGAGCATTTTGCGTTCTGCGATTGTAAATCCTATGCTTTTCTCATTTTCTTTTGGGCGAGCGATGTCGAGTTCGGTGTGGGCGATGTTAAAATCTCCGTTGATGATCACTGGTTTCCCGGTTTTTTTTGAAAGATCTGCAAGGTGTGCAAATAGATATTTGTAAAAATCAAATTTGAAATTAAATTGGTCTTCGTTGCGTCCTCCATTTGGAAAATATGCTGTGCAAAATAAAAATGAGTCGAATTCCGCAATTGTGCTCCGGCCCTCTGTGTTGTGGTATTCATGGTCGAAGTCTGCGTATTCAAAATGATACCAAATATTCAGGGGTTTCACCCTGGTCCAGAGGGCCGTCCCTGCATAACCTTTTTTTATCGCTGGATTCCAGTATGTGTAATAGTTTTTTGGGTAAAGTAATTCATCACTCAGTTGATCGTGAGTTACTTTTATTTCTTGAAAACCTATGAGATCCGGTGCATCCGGCCCATCCAAATATCCGAAGAAATCAGGTTTCTTCATTATGGCACGGACTCCGTTGACGTTCCAAGCTGCAATTTTCATGAATTCAAATATACAAAATAAGCGATATGCACTCTACAATAATATTAGAAAAAATGTAAGAAAAATTGTTTGTAAATTCAGGTTCCTTTGATATACTCAGCCGGCAAGTTTTTATACATGCCCGGGTAGCTCAGTGGTAGAGCAGAGGATTGAAAATCCTCGTGTCGGTGGTTCAATTCCGCCCCCGGGCACCACTCTTAATAGAATTTCTCGTGATGGATCTTGTCTTCACTTAGACCCATCTCTTTGAACGTGTCGACAACTTCTTTGATCATATCGCCGTTTCCACATATAAAAATTCTTAGATTTTCTAAGTCCAAATTCGCACCTGGTTTGAAGT
Source organism: Candidatus Peregrinibacteria bacterium (assembly GCA_030700255.1). Classification (NCBI taxonomy): domain Bacteria; phylum Candidatus Peregrinibacteriota; species Candidatus Peregrinibacteria bacterium. Next base: position 4,782 of record JAUYJN010000040.1, read on the forward strand.
CGCCACGTTCTTTGTATTCTTGAATTAGATTTGTAATACGGCCGCGGTTACCTATCCATGAGTCCTGTGGGCGAGATAATGTAAGCTTGTAATCGATGTTTTTGTGAGCCTGCGCCATACCGTTAAATAGTTCATCATAAAAGATGTCTTCCTCATGCCTGACTCCAAAAAACAAAGTCATATTACTTCTGAAATTCATTTCGATTTGGTATTCCATCATGCTTTTCATAGGGGCAACTCCCGTTCCTGTTGCGATCATTAGCATGTTTTCAGTGTAGTTGTCTTTGGTTGCAAAAAGCCCAAAAGGCCCATTTCCTGTAATTTCATCGCCTACGTTTAATGAGCCAAGATGACGCGACCCTGGGCCATCAACTAATTTTATACAGAGCTCGAGATGCTCTTTTATTTTTGGATTCGAAGCGATCGAATATGAGCGAACTATACGTTTTTCATCTGATGGAATATTGATATTTATAAATTGTCCTGGCTCAAAATTGAACGGAGTTGTATCAAGAGGTGTAAACGTGAATTCCCACACATCACGAGTGAGCTCAAGTTTTTTTGCGAGTTTAAATTTTACCGCAGTTGGTTTGTAAATTGGAGGTATTAAAGCCATGTTGATTTGATTATTTTCCAGCACAATATAGCAAATAATCCTTTTTTAACAAAGAAGATCATGAACACTCCTCATAAAATACTACATTCCAAAATCAGTTTCATAGTATCCAATTTCCAAGTTCTTCATCATCATAAATTTCTCATCCATGACGTGTGCGATGTCATGATGCTCTTTGCAGAGTGGCGCCAGGAAATGAGGGTTATTGCTGCCAGTTAGCCCAAATCTCGCTGTGTGATGAATATTTTTTGATTCTCTCGCACAACCTGGCGCCGCACATTTAACCCCAAATTCTTCTTCAAGTATTTTTTTTGTTTCAACTCCGATGTATCTCACCGGCCTTTTGCCATCTGCCTTACGTTTCCATTCTTTTTTTGCCACATACTCCGCATTTCTCACCTTTTTTCCCGCCAAATCTTCGTTTCGCTTCACGAAACCACCTCTCACAATTTTATCTATATCGATGCCTTTTTCTTGAAGTGCCAAAAGATGATTAATCGTATCTTCAGCAAGATTTAACTGTGCTTTTTTCAAAATAATCTCCTGGCTTTGTATATTGATTTGAGAGGCTTGCACGTGCAGACTTTTTGCATCGATTTGCGGCTCAAATAAGCCATTTTGATTTCTTAAGTCTGACTCACCCCCTCTCTTAACATCACGAACCAGAACCTCAAGTGAACGATTTGATAAAACTTCCGCACTCGCAGCCAAAATCGATTCATTTGAAACATTTGCAATAGAAACGATTCTAGACAATTTGTTAATACTTACTCGACCTTCGACTAGAGCTCTGCGCAAAACCGGTTTATCTTCAAAACGTTTTTCTAGATTTATCGCAAGCCGTATTTGATCTTCGCTCAAGCCCGCCATACGTTTGCCAAATTCAAATATCGAGCCATACCCTTTTTTCTCATAAAGTTTGCGACGATTGGCTTCAGGAAGAAGTCCTATGAATTTTTGCCGCCAAAGTAGCGCCTGCGTGCCATATTTTTTACAGAGAGCGAGAAGTTTTTTATCTGAAAAATTTGTAAGTGGAAGATTGGAAGATTGAGAAAAAGATGAGGTAGATAGTTCAAATATTGCATTAGAATTCATATGGTAGAAGTTTAAAAAATAAGAGGTTTTCAGTGGATTTAAATTACCAAAAGTACGCTTAAAAATCAAGACTTAAAAGCTCGAAAAGTAGCTAAGGCAAGCGACTTGCGCCATTTTGACGTGACGATTTGTCAAGAATATTTTATGGTGAGCGAGCGCTACCCTTGGGGCGAGGGGCACGCTTCTCTAAAATTCACCCTGGAAATTCCGTCACCTTCGAATTCATGTGTTAGCTCATTAGAAAACCTAACCTAACTTATTATAAATCATTGAATTTTACCCTAAAATATGCTATTATTACATGATAATTCAAAAGATTTAAGACAAAAATAAAATGTCAAAGAAGAAAATTTTTATGGCTATGCTGGTTCTAACTATGATGCTGAGTGGATTTTCTTTGGCTATAGAGACTGATGGTATGGGGAGTTCAGTTGCCAGTATTCTTAAATATGACGCTTTGACTGGCCATGAACAGGTTTTGAATTCTTTGGAAAAGGTAAAAAGGAGAGATAAGGTTGCACGAACCGATGTTATGCAATTTATCAAGCATGAAGATATAAAGGATTTTCGAGCGACCAATGGTGCAGTTAGTAATTCGATGATAGTTGAACAGGCGAGAAGAGATATTGAATCGGTTGATATGAGGTTCGAAGACCTTAAATAAGCGGAGACATTGACTTAAGGCTGTATTTTCGGTAGATTTCTACTCCACTAGTGAATAGTGGTTTTTTTAATGTTCAAGATGGAAATTTTGGGTCAAATACTGGCGAAAGCAATCACATTCATATCTGATCAGGTCATCAACGCATGGCAGACTATAAATTATATGGATATTTCAATGTATCAAATTTTTGTTGATATATTTGTGGTGACGATACTTTTTTATTGGATTATTCAGCTAGTTCGAGGGACAAAGGCAAAGCAAATCCTGACTGGCCTCGCTCTACTTGGATTTCTTTATATAATCAGCAGAGCATTCAATTTGATTGCGCTGGAGTGGTTACTCCGAAATTTCTTTACAGTTGTGCTTATTGCGATTCCGATTATATTCCAGGAGGAGATAAGGCGAGGGCTCCAGAGAATAGGAGAGACTAAGTTTTTGTCGTCATCTAGCCATGTAACGCATGACGTGATCAAAGAAATTGTTCATGCTACGTTTGAAATGGCTGAAAAACGGCATGGGGCATTGATTGTTTTTAAAAAAGAAGTGAGTTTAGAAGAATATGAATCTACTGGTATTGAGATGGACGCAAAGGTAACTTCTCCGTTGATTGAATCTGTATTCAATCCAAAGGCACCACTTCATGATGGAGCGGTAATTATACATGGAAATAAATTGAAATATGCAGCCTGCATACTTCCTCAGTCTGTTAAGAAATTTGATAAAAAATTTGGTACTCGGCACAAAGCCGCAATGACACTTTCTGAATATACTGATTCAGTTATTATTGTGGTTTCCGAAGAGCGAAAAGTCGTATCTGGTGTATATGATGGGGAAATATACGAAGACCTTGAGGTCTCAGAGCTTACGAATTTCCTGAAAAATAATTTATAAACATACATGAAAATAAATCTTTTTAAAAATTTACCATTTAAAATATTTGCGCTGCTACTAGCTGTCAGCTTTTGGTTTTTCTTGATAATTTTTCAAAATGTTATTTATGACGTGCCGGAGGCATTAACGATACAAGTGCTCAATAGCCCGACAGGTGTTGAGATCGCAAATCCTTTGCCGGAAATAGTTGTTAGGGTTACAGCCCCAAAAGATGATACGGCGTTTTTGCACGCTGAAGAATTCAAAGCACAGATTGATTTAACCGGTTTAAAAGAAGGCGTTCATAAATTGCCTATTCGCGTTAGTACTGAAAAAAGCAATGTTAATATAGTGTCTTATATCCCTCGTGAAGTTGAAGTTACTTTGGAGGAAATAGAAACAAAATCTTTTGCTATACGTGCGGAGATCGTAGGGTCGCCAGCTCCAGAATATTCTATAGGAGAGTCTTTATATAGTACTAGGAAGGCTACGGTAAAAGGACCGAGTAGCTTGATCAATTCAATAGCTTATATTGGCCATAAGATTGAGCTGACCGGACAAGATAAGGTGAATATAAAAAATACTTATACATTGGTAGCTTACGATGAAGATGGCGAGCCGATAGATCACAGTATCAAAATAACTCCGGAAACTGTCAGTACGGAATTGCAGTTGGTCAAAGAGCTCGGTGAAAAGTTAGCATTTATATCATTGCAATATGCTGAGGATGTCGATGTGACACGTATAAATGGCACCATAATTAAACCATCAAATATTCTCATTAGGGGGAGACTTACTGACTTGGCAGATATATTATCAATCAAAACAGAGCCTCTAACGGTGGATGATATTGAGAAAATTATTACCGGTGGAGAATTCTTTGTAAAACTTGTTATTCCTGATAATGTTACTTGGGTGAATGAAGATCAAAAAGTAACAGTAGAAATCAAATAATTTATGAGAAATAATATTACGGTATGTGTACCTATCAGGTGTACTACCTTCGAAGAAGTTGTTAATAGTGCAAAGAAGTCATTGTTAGAAGGTGCTGATATGGTTGAGGTATGGCTTGATTCATTGCCATTTACTTATGATGTTTCCCGCAAAGATCAGAAACTTTTAAATGAATTGTTTTCGTTGATAGACTTGCCGATTTTATGTGTTAACAAAGGAGATATAGAGCACGGGTCTTTTGATGGTAGCGAGGAAGCGAGAGTGGGTTTGCTTTGCAAGGCCGTGATTGCCGGAGTTGATTTTGTTGATATAGGGATCCACACATCAAAAGATCTCGTGCAAAATTTAAAAAATGTTATCGAAGAAAATGGAGGTATAACTCAGATCATTATTTCATATCATAATTTTGAGAAAACTCCTTTATTTGATGAACTAAAAGCTGTGGTACAAACTGCCGATGAATTGGGAGCGGATATTATAAAAATTTCTACATACGCGACTGAAGAAAGTGATAATGATGTAATATTTGCAATGCTTGATTTAATTCACAAAGAAGGTAAAAAAGGTATAGGTGTATGTATGGGAGAGAATGGAGCGCGCTCTAGGATAGATTCACACAATCATGGTTCTCAGTGGACATATGCGGCACTCGATGAAGATTCTAAGACAGCCACCGGCCAGATAACAATTAATGAACTGCATGGATAAATTCACGCCACCAATTCAAAATCTATATGGATATTTAAAAGACCTTGCGATGAATCAGGGGGGTAAGACTGTACTCGCTTCGTATTCAAAAATAGGTGAACTTATTGAAGAAATTTCATACAAGGATTTTCTGCAATTGGTTGAAAAAGTTGGAGCGTGGATGATTTATAAGGGGCTAAACCCCGGAGATAGAATCGCGATTCAATTTCCGAATTCTATTGAATTACTTGTGCTTAGCTGGACAGCTTGGAGCATCGGTATTGTGAGTGTGCCACTCGATACTAAGCGTGATACGATCGATGATATAAAATACAAAACAGAACTTGCGAATACCAAGTTGACTTTGAATCCTAAGAATTTTAATTTTGAAATTATAAATGAGGTATTGGAAGCTGTGGGAAATATAGATATTCCATGGAAAGAAAGTTTGGATCATGAGGCTTTGATTTTGTTTACTTCAGGGACGACCGGGCGCCCAAAGGGCGCCTCACTTAGTCTCCAAAATCTCATTGCAAATGGAGATGGAATACGTGAATGGTTCAGTATTACAAGTGATGATATTTTCATGGTGATACTTCCTTTGCATCATATAAATTCTACGAGTTTTTGTTTTGCATCATTGCTCGGTGGAGCAAGCATTGCGATTCCACCGGCTTATTCCGCTTCTCAATTTTGGGCACAGGTCGCTCGGACAAAGGCGACATTCACATCAATAGTTCCTACAATTTGTTATGATCAGACTTCAATGCTTGGTGAATATGTAAAATGTCATGAGAGTGTTCGGCTGAAAAAAATTCAAATAGGATCGGCACCGGTAAAGCCGAGTGAGGTTCAAAAATTCATGGATCTTTATAAGATTCGTCTTTATCAAGGTTACGGTCAAACAGAAACTGCATTGCGAGTAACCGGTATCCCACATGACGTATCGGAAGATCTGTATAAAAAACTTATACAGGAGAATTCTATAGGAGTGCCTATGAAGTGGGCGGAAGTCACAGTGCTCAGCTCTGATGGACAAAAGCTAAAGGAAGACGAAGAGGGAGAGCTTGCAGTCAAAGGCCCAATAGTTATGAAGGGTTATATTGGTGGCGAAAAAGCATTCAATCCTGACGGCTGGTTCATGACCGGTGATTTGGCATATTTTAAAATGATAGGCGATAGAAAATTTTATTATCTTTTAGGGCGTCTCAAAGAAATCATAATAAAAGGTGGAGTCAATATTTCACCGTCCGCAGTGGAGGATAGGCTCAAGCAAATAGATTCGAATATAGATAAAGTTTGTGTGATTGGTGTGCCGGATGATAGATATGGAGAAGAAATCGCAGCAGCCATAGTTTGGCACAATGCCAAAAATGAAACACAAATCTCAAGATTTGAAGTTGAGCTAAAAAGAAAACTCGCATCAGAACCATCACAAATTTCAGCATATGAAATCCCTGCGTATATAGTGACAATATCTGAAGATGAAATCCCTATGACTTCAACTCGCAAAGTTCAACGTTCAGTTTTAGCTAGTCAAATCGACAAAAAAAAACTTCAGCCGATTTTACAAATTACAAAAAATAATATGTACGAATTTATTTTACTCAAATCAAACAACAAGCCATATATGAAGCGGGCTTTTGAGCTTTACAATCATTGCTGGGATCCACTTACGATAGATATGAATAAGTTCGTGCAATACATCGATAATGGAACGACCATCCTCGCAACAAAAGATGGCAAAGTTGAAGGATTTCTATCAATGGTTATCACTGATATTTCAGAAGATGAAATTGCAAATTCCACATATTCGCAGATCACAGGAGATTTAACTTTAAGCACTTCAAAAGAGCAGGGTGACAAAGTAATCTGCGTTGCAATCGGTAGCTCAAATTATGAGAAAAAATCAGTGCTAGACCAACAATTTAACGCCGTAAGCAAGCCTCAAACCCCAACTGAGGAAGAGGTTTTGAAATATTTAAATGATGGATTAGACAGCGTATATAAATTTCATTCCGGAGCAAAGGGTGGTTTGAGTGAAGGGGCATCTCTCATCAAACTTATGCCAAATTCTCGTCCGGAAGATGAATCTTCAATGGGCTACAATATGCTCATGAAATACCCATCACTTACAGAGCTTGAAATTATCCCAAATTCCTCTCGCAGTATCGGTGTTCAACTGATAGAATCCGCGATGAATTATGCGACTAAGTGCACCCTCCGGGATGTATACGCCTTTTCTCGCCCTGCCGGCCTTAAGGAATATTTAACTAAAAAATAAAATTATGAAAATAGGAATCGTTGGACTCCCAAATGTTGGTAAGTCTACAATCTTCAATGCATTGACCAAAAGTAAAGCCGCAAGGGCGGAGAATTTCCCGTTTTGCACTATCGATCCAAATGTAGGTTTGGTTGAAGTGCCGGATTATCGTATGAAACATTTGGCTGAAATAGTTAAGCCTGAACGTGTACTTCCGGCAGTGGTTGAATTTGTGGACATCGCAGGGCTCGTGAAGGGGGCTTCAGAAGGTGAAGGGCTCGGAAACAAGTTCCTCGCCAACATTCGAGAATGTGAGGCGATTGCGCAAGTTGTTAGGTATTTTGAAGATGATGATGTTCACCATGTTCATGGAAATATAGACCCGAAGCGTGATGTTGAAATTATTCAGACAGAATTGATCTTGGCTGATCTTCAGACCGTTGAAAAACGTTATGGCAAAGCATCCGGGGATGCGAAAACAGGAAAAAAAGAAGCGGTAGTATATCTCAATCTTATTGAAAGACTTAAAAACCATCTAGAGAGCGGAGGTATGGCGTGCGAGGTGGATCTAACCGAAGATGAAGAATTGGAGATAAGAGACTTGCATTTACTCACAGCAAAACCGATCGTATATGTAGTTAATGTCGCAGAACATGAGATTGCAGAATTTGATATTAGCAAAGCACGGAACGTGCTTGGTCTTCCGGACCACTCACGCCTAGTTCCGATTTCAGCAAAAATAGAAGAAGATCTTATGCAGCTTCCGGAGGAAGATGCGCAGGAGTTTTTGAAAGAATACGGCCTTGAAGAGCCGGGCCTTAATCGCCTAATCCGCGAAGCTTACGATACTTTAGGATTACATACATATTTTACAGCCGGAGTAAAAGAAGTGCGCGCTTGGACAATTCCAAAAGGTGCATCAGCTCCGCAGGCAGCAGGTAAAATTCACACTGATTTTGAAAAAGGATTCATCCGCGCAGAAGTTGTCGCCTATAATGATTACCTTGCTCACAAGGGTGAAAAAGGCGCTCGTGACGTAGGTAAACTCCGCTCGGAAGGAAAAAGCTACATAGTCGCCGATGGAGACGTGATGCACTTCCTAACTTCGAACTAAAACAAGTACATCCACTCGGGGATCGGCATTACGTCCAGTTTGAATAATATGAATACGCCATAGATTGCTATCAATATAGCAGCTTGGCTTTTGTGTAATGTTTCACCCCGCATATTTAAAAGTATCAAGGCTATACAAGAAGAGAGAAACCAAAAAGGAAGATCAAATCGTAGTAAGTCCATATCAGTCTCAAATCCATTGAACAAAGAACCTATTCCGGTTGAGAGTAGGGGGTCGGTAATATTTGAACCGATAAGTGTTCCAACTGCTATACTTGGTGCATTTTTCCACATTCCAACGATCGCCGTTGAGAGTTCGGGGAGACACGAAGCGACTCCGATAATCATAACTCCGATAAAACTTTCCGATAACCCATGTGCTCTCGCTATGGTAGTCGCGCTTTCAAGTACAAAATGCGCAGACCCAAGCAGGATAGTCATTCCTATAAACAATTGCCCTATTCTGAAAATCGCAGGTTTATCGCCTGCCGTATGTACACCGAGTAACCTTTTGTTTTCACATATAACATCATTGTGAGCTGTAAACCATATGTAAGAAATGTATATCCAAATCATCAGAATACCTTCAAACCGTGTGAGTTCACCACCGCTATATAACATCATTCCAAAAATAAGTATTGCGACAAGCATCATTGGACCATCTACTTGCATGGCTTTTTTTTGAGAATGTACGTCATGCACCATCCCTGAGATTCCAAGTATAATTGTAATCTGTGCAAGGCAAGACCCAATCATCGTGCCAATGGCAACATCAGATACACCTCTGGCACCGGAAAAACTCGTTACCATTATTTCAGGCAGGGACGTTCCTATACTTACAACAGTGATTCCGATAAGGAGCTCAGATATACCAAATCGGCGAGCTATAGCTTTACAGGCTTTGACCACGTATTCAGAGCCAACCCATAGCCCAATCAGTCCAAGTATCAAAAATACTATTTCCATAATTTTTTGTTTTTATTTCATCTATTAATTATGCCACAAAACAGCGTTATTCTCAACTGTATTATGCGATTTTACGGGTCAATAGCACAACACACTTGTGGTTCTTTAAACAAATTGGGCAATGCTGTGCGCGCACACGTCTTGAACGCCGTACTTCAGACGTCATTCCCGGGAACGGGCGTCGAAATGCCGTATTTCAAAGTTCAATCTCCATGAAAACGCTTTGAAATGTGTACTTCAGACGTCATTCTTAAGAACAAGCCATGAAGTACGTACTTGAGAGACCATTTTATGAGAGAAGTGTGTCTGGGAGTATTTTTTTTAGCAAGTGCATAAAAACCAAATTGTACGGATTATTGTACAATGCCTCCTTCCGGGAAGAGTTTTTGTACAAGATAACGTACAAAATCTGTGCACGTGCACACTTCCACATGATCAAAATTCATTAAATTTGTTTTCGCACGTTTGGATTTTTTAGATTTCAGCATCTACACGCCCTCAAACATACTTTTGGTTTACCAATTTGTTTAAGGAACCGTTAATGGGGTATTGGGAAAAGTTAAATTTTCAACAGGACTTGGCCGTGAAGATATCAAAGCTACTGTAGAAGATCGAGTTGGTGAATATTGTGGGTTGATTAGAATGAAAACTGAAGCTGGCTTTTTATTGATCATCTTAAAAAGGCACGGGGATTCTTACATGCTTTCTAAAGCTTTTCTTGATTCAGAACTTAATCAGGTGGAGTGCCAAAATAATGCTATTTTTATATTAGATACGAATAATATGCCAAGCTATGATGGTATGGATGAGGCTGTGAAAACTATTGTAAATTGGTATTATCAAGATTGTGTCAGTAAGTAAACCACATGTATCATTGCAGTTCGCTGGGTTTTTAGTATAATTCTAGCGTTTTTTGTATATTAATGATTTTGGATGACAAAGGATAAATCACATATAGGGGAAGAGATTGAAGGGCTCAAATATTATCCGGTGCTGGATGGTGGTTGCGGCGCTTGCCTAGACGAGCCGAATGGCGAGTCTATTGAGTACAAGGATGATAAAAACTGTGTTGTTGATGAAAATGGTAAGAGGTTGAATAATGGCAAAAAAAACACGCAAGATGTATCCAAACTCGATGAAGTAGTGTCTCGCCTCGGTGGGGAGAATTCTCAATCAGGGACTGTCGTTATGGCGATGTCCGGAGGGGTTGATTCTTCAGTGCTCCCAGCCATATTAACTCGACTTGGTTACAAAGGCATAGGAGTGCACATGCAATTTTGGGTTGACCCGCACAGCGTGAGCGAAGGCGAACTTGCTGATGCGAATAAAGTGCGAAGCAACCATTTAGAAAAAGTAAATAAATTCCCGGAAAACAAATGTTGCTCACTTGAAAGTTTGGAGCATGCCCGTGAAATCGCTCATAAATATGACATGCCTTTTTATGTTTTAAACACTAGGGATGTCTTTAAGCAGAAAATAGTTGATTATTTTATAGATGAATTTGCAGAGGGTGTTACTCCAAATCCCTGCGTTGAATGTAATCGTTCGATAAAGTTCGGATATTTAATAGAAAAGATGAGGGAGCTCGGAGCGGATTTTCTTGCAACCGGGCACTATGTCAAAAACGAACTTGTTACAGATGAGGATGGTGATACTCACTTTGCACTCAAGATGGCAACGGACAAGTTAAAAGATCAGTCATATTTCTTGTATACAATTACTCAGAACAATTTAAAACATTGTATTTTCCCATTAGCGGATTTGAATAAAGATGAGATAAGGGAGATTGCAGAGGAAGAGGGGCTCATGAAAGTTGCAAAGAAAAAAGATTCTCAGGGGATATGTTTTTTCCCGGAAAAAAGTCATGTGCCTTTTTTGAAGAGACATATGAAGCCGGAGGTAAATGGTGCGAACATTCTAGGGCCGATGCTTACCAAAGACGGAGAAGAGAAGGGTGTTCATGAAGGGCTTGCTTTTTATACTATCGGACAGCGATGTGGACTTGAAATCGGCGGCCCGGGCGGCCCATGGTATGTAATCGGCAAAGATGCCAAGAAGAATGCGTTAATAGTCGGAGCCAATGAAGACCTTTTTGCCAAAGAAGTTAATGCAATCAAGCTTACATTTGTGGCGGATAAAATCCCAAAAGCTGCCCTCACAGATGCAGGTATGCCGATTTTGGCGCGCTTGCGTCACAGGTTTACTCCAAATGATGCAATTTTAAAAGTAAACAATTCAAACGAACTCGCTACCGCTACAATAATCTATGTAGATCCGCAGCGCGCTGTTACCCCGGGCCAATCCGTCGTTTTTTACAAAGGCGATGAAGTCCTTGGCGGCGGGATAATAGTTTGAGAATGTCCCGCCGGCGGGGCTTAGTTCACAACAAGTGGTAATATATGTCAAAATTTTCCAATGAAAATACTTCGGTAATAAGTTGTTTTGTTGTATAATTGACGTAAGACAAAATAAAAAACAAAAAGTGAACGCTTCTAAGTTCCACAAAATAAGGGATTTCGAATATGCGCATCGTAAAAAATATGATGCCTCTTTGTGTGAGAAAATTCAGAGACTGGCTGAGGCGGTTGATTTTCAACATGCGAAGCACAATTTCTTCTCTGTTTTTTTGCATGTGCAAGACCAAGTAAAAGAGCGCCTCAGCGAGGTGATAAGAGAAAAAGAACCTATGTTTCTGAGAATGAAAAAAGGTCTATCGAAACTGTTTGCAAAATCAAAGATTAAAACTTCTCTTGTTAAAAGTGCACACGTAATAAAAAAACATTTGATAGAGAATAAGGAGCGAGTGCTTGAGGTAATGCACATGGATGAGATTATAGATTATGCGGTGAACGAAGCTATCAAGAAAAAAGAGTTTAAGGCCAAAGCTGAACGCACGCTCGAAAGCGCCGCGGGCATTGTGAGTACAAATTTTGTACAGCCTCTTAGGGAGGTGTGTACTGTATCGGCATTTGAGCGGTTTTCAAAATTTATAAAATTGAGTTATTACAAATTTAAGGCAGGTATGCATATGGCATCAAAGCCGGTGTTTGCAGGGGCTAGAGTTTTTTCTGTTTTTGCAATTATTTTTGCGATTACATTTACGATTTTAAATGCACAGGCTCTCACGACAATTACAAAAGACCACATAAAGACAAATAGTTTTATGAGTGAGTATTTCACTGCAAAAGAAGCGGCAAAAGAATATGTAGAGGTTGAGTCGCTTGAACCGGCTCCGGAGGATTTAGTATTGGCGGAAGATGAGCGTCAGGTAAATAAAGACAAATTGCAACTTTTGCCACTCGACATACAAGTGACTCCGGATGACAATAGAATTATGATTCCGCGCATAGGGAAAAATATACCACTTTCAGAAGTAAGTGACGAAAAAGTTATATATTCAGATAGACTTCAAGATATAGAAGATTCTATCCAGGAGGCTCTTCAGGATGGGGTGGTACGTTATCCCGGTACTGCAAAACCGGGCGAGCAGGGGAATGTATTTTTAACCGGGCATAGTTCTTATTATCTTACAGCTCCTGGCGATTACAAGGATGTATTCGCACTACTTCACAAGGTTGAATTAAATGATGAAATTGTCGTTTATTATAATCAAAGACGGTTCAAATACAAAGTAACTGAAATCAAACAAGTTTGGCCAAGTCAGGTTGATGTTTTGAAGCAAACAGATGATTATCGCTTAACACTAATGACTTGTACGCCAATCGGTACAAATTTAAAACGCCTGATTGTAACCGCAATCCAGGTTGAATAATTAAACATCATCAAGCTGTTGCAATAAATCCTCCTCAGCCTTCTTCTCTTGAACCTCGGATTGCTTCTCAGCAGTTTCTATTTCTTTGCGTTTTTCGCGGGTTTCAAATTCTTGCCATTCTATAAGATGTCGGCTGTTTAGTTTTTTCAATTGATCATCGTACTCTTGATCGAGTTTCTGTAATTGTTTTTTCTCTGTTTCAAGTATTCCTTGAAATTTAAGTAACTGCTGCTCAGTCATCACAGGCATTATTTGAAACCAATATTGACGCTCATCATCGGTCATAGATTCTGTCATAACTACGAGGTCAACGAGTGCCGGATATTTTTGCTGCATATCCGCAGGTATCTGAAATTGCGCTCGCTTTGCAACTACTGGGTCAGTAGCACCGGCTCCTTGTCCTGCACTACCTGAATTCCCCGCACTAGCTGAATTTCCATCCCCACCAATCCCCTGCAAATTGATCACATTGCCAGTCACCCATCCCTGATTTTGCTGTCCATCGCTCATTATTTTTTCTTATAGATTACTTTGCCGTGAGTATCGATATGTTTTTTTAAGTTTTCATTTGTGATGGAATTATAATCCAGCAAATCAACGAAATAAGGCAAATTTGTTTCTTCTTCAATTTTTGATAGTACTCTCAGTTGATCTGACAGACCGACTTTACCTTCCACTATTGCTAAATCGACATCTGAATAAGGTTTATGATTTCCAATCGCTCTCGAGCCGAAGATGACGACTTTGTTAATTTTGCCAAACCTTTGAAAAGAGTTTTTCAAATCCTCAATGTCGTTAGCTGTCAATCCGAATTTTTTCATTTTTGAAAAAAGCTAAGTAGCATATTTATTTTAACACGGAGGAGATGACATAATCCACCGATTTTATCACTCCGGACTTAAGTCCTTCTTCACGCCTCAGCTTTCTGCCACCGCCACTGGCTCCGTAGAGTTTGCTACGCCCATAGCTGAAAGTAAATCCGCAAGGGTGTACTGCTTGTCAGAGGTGATTCCATATAAGCTTGTCAAAGTCATGGTAGTGCCGTTGTACTGGCCAGTTTCAGGATTGTGAAGCCATTTCACGAGTGTAAGCAAATCCTTCGACTCGATTCCAATGTTCGTTGCGAAGAGCGAACGGCTTTCCTCATTTAGAAGGTTATAACTAACCTCTATATCTTTTATCGGTTGCAACAAGAGTTGCATGAAGGCGTCACGTTTATCCGGTGTTACTTGGATATTTTTCTTCGTTTCTCCATCAGTCTGGGGTGACAGTCCGGTAGAGATGAAATAATCGGCGATTTTAGCCGTATTACCGCTTCCGACATTTGTTTTATGTAAATTCTCCTTAATTATTGCGCTTTGACTTTCATTATCTTCGACTACTGGTGGAGTCTCTATTTCCGGAGCAACCGCCGGTTTCTTTTCCCATTGAGAGCTCCAGCGACCATTGCGATTGATGAGTCCGCTATCATACAAAAATGTACTTACATCCGTATCGCCGCCATCCGCTTCGAATTTCGCCGTAAGTCTTTTCGCTCCTGCATCATCTCCTGCCTCTACTTCTTCATCGGTAGGATTCATTGAGCCGTGGATTTTATCCAATGTGTTAAAAAGATTTCGTCCATTCTCTCCTTCGGTATCAAATCCATTCGCCTGCAAATTTTCAACGGTAGCGGCAAAGTTGCCGACATCGCCATTTTCCCCAGGGACATAACAATCCATAAAGTCGCTCATCGAGACTTCTTTTAATTTTCCGACGTTTTTTGTTCCGAGTTTTTCTTTGATAACAAACATCCAAAGTCGTTTATCCGCGTTATTGTCCTTGTTCATATCTATTCCGAGGCTTTCAAGTAGTTCGAGGATAGTCGCGATCAATTCTTGTACCGTTCCCATAAAACCTTTTACGCTATTTTGCATATCCCGACTGATGTATTTATCAAGTTTGCTTTTGCCGGCGCCTCCACTTTTACCGTCACCTTCACTTTCTTCACTTTCCGCATCACCTCGCATGTCCGCGATCTGCTCATCCGTGAAGCCGGCAGATTTGAGATTCTCTTCTCCGAAGAGCGCTACTATATCGGTGTCATCAGGGATAGGTTCACCGTCAAGCGTTATCTGTACGTCTTCTCCAGCCGAAGGTGCAAACGGCATTGTTAATGTTTGATTTGAGTTTTTTCCAAGGCCTTTCATTGTTACTTTATCTTCTTCAAAACTTAGTACGATTTTCTTATCTCCAATCTCACTTTCTAATTCCGCTTTATCGTTTAGCGTGAATGGTAGAGCTGGGCCACCAAGAAATGGCATTTTTCCTGAAAGTTTCATTTCGTCTCCAGCGCCTTCAACTGTCATTGTAAATTCAGTGTTGTCGACGGTTACTGTAATAACTCCTTCTGCGCTATTTTTTATGGCTTCTGCAAATGCATTTTTGAAAGTTCCTTTGAAATCCTCCGGAAAATTTACCTTATCAAGTAAAGCATCGAAATCAGTCTCCATTGCAGTTGCATGGATGACATTAAGTTTGGTTAGTTTTTTAGTCGTGAGGTTGGTGAGCGGTTTACCTACGAGGTTTTTTATCCACATGTTAATTGTTTTGTCACCCGCATTTGGATCAATCGTTATATCTGTAATTTTGTTCGTGGCGATATCGACATTTACGGTCAGCGAGTCAGGAGCGGCACCGGACGTAGTTGCCTTGGCATCTATGACAAGAGTTGCTGTTCCTGCTTTGAAGTCGATCTTGCTTCCGCTTGCAAAAATGAAAGAGTCGAATTCGGCGGACATGAGGGTGTTGAGAGTTTTTGCATTTTCAGGTTTCGTGTTTGCATCTATGGTAAATTCAATTCCTTTGTATGAGGCTTTGACTTCGGTGATGTTTTCGCCTGCGCCTACTGTGACGTCATCGGCCTTGATTTTTAGTTTGTCTGCTACTACTGCCGGCGCGCCATCTCCTAACAATTTTTTGACGAACTCTTTTGCTTTATTGATTTTTTCAGTGTTTGCCTTTTCATCTGCTGTCGGTACCGCTGGCGCTGCTTCCACTGTTGCCTCGGCTGCCGCTGACACTTCCGGCCCCCCATCATCAGCCATAAAAACCATTCTCCTTTCCATGAAATCGGCTTCAGTGAATGCGTTGAATATATCGTTTAAATTTAGGTGTAAGTTTTTCTTCATGAACTAGCTTTAATTTATTCTTTATATTCTAGCAGAAAAGTGGTGGCTAGACAATGAGGGTTTTTAGAAAAAAGATTGTGTCCGGTTTTAATTTGGTTTTTACGAAGTTTTTTTGTTTGTTGTCTAGGAGCAAATTTGAACTGATAGTACTCACTTATGGGTACTTTCAGTTTATGTTTTATCTCTTATGAATATGATTATGGTATGCAATATGTGACAACAGGATTCTGAAATTTCTGACTCGTACTAGGACGAGATTTTGTACAGAATAACGTACAATTTGTAGGTAAAAACTGGATTTGGTGATTCGCGTTTTGAAATCATTGAAAGGTTTTATTTATTAATGTTATTATGCAGCTTGAGATGTTATTATTTGGTCTGATGAAAAATCTTACAAAAAACGAGGCGAAATCGAGAATTGGGCTTCTGCGAGCTGAAATTCGCAAACTAAATTTTCAATACTTTGTTGAGGATACGTCAAGTGTTTCTGAAGCGGTTCGAGATTCGCTGAAGCGTGAACTTATAGAATTAGAGGAAATGTATCCGGATTTGGTGACATTGGATTCGCCGACCCGGAGGGTCGGCTCAGTACTTTCTGAGAAATTTGCAAAGGTGCGGCATAGGGTGAAGAAATGGAGTCTTTTTGATGCTTTTTCGGCGGATGATTTACGGGATTTTGACGAACGAGTTAAAAAAGGATTGTTATATGTTGTAGGCGAAAAACAAGAAACAACCTTTCGTGCAGGTTATCGTGGATGCCCGGAATACGTGTGTGAACTCAAAATTGATGGATTAAATGTGACGCTTTGGTATGAGGATGGAGTTTTGACAAAGGCGATCACCCGTGGAAATGGTGTTGAAGGTGAGGATATTACTCACACAGTGCGGACGATTGAGAGTATTCCATTGAGGTTAAATGAAGATATTTCGGTGGAAGTTTCGGGTGAGGTTTTTATGCCACGTAAGAGTTTTGAGAAGTTTAAAGATGAATTTGCAAATCCTCGTAATGCGGCTGCAGGTTCTGTTCGACAGCTTGACCCATCGGTGACGGCAGATCGTGGACTCGATATGTTCTTTTATAGTATGCATGCATTTGATGAGGTTCAAACCGAAAAAACACACTATGAAATGATGCAGGCCATGAAAAAACTTGGGCTGAAAATTGAAAAGCATATGACTATTTTGAAAAATATAGATGAGGTGATTGAGTTTTGTGAGAAGTGGCATGATAAAAGAGAGAGCCTTCCTTATGACATAGATGGTATTGTGGTGAAGGTAAATGATAAAAATCAACAGGAGAAGTTAGGATTTACGGGGAAGGCGCCCAGATACATGATGGCGTACAAATTTCCTGCAGAGCAGAGCACATCGGTCATTCTGGATATTATCATTCAGGTAGGGCGTACAGGCGCACTGACTCCGGTCGCGATACTAAGTCCAACTTTTGTCGCGGGCTCCGTAGTTGCCCGCGCCACGCTTCATAACGAGGATGAGATAGCTCGCAAGGACGTGCGAATTGGTGATACGGTTATTATTCAAAAAGCGGGCGACATAATCCCGGAAGTTGTAGAAGTTTTGCATGATATGCGACCGACTAACGCAAAGCCTTATGAATTTCCGGCTCATTGTCCGATATGTGAATCAGATGTTGAGAAACCGGAAGGGGATGCGATTACGCGTTGCACGAATTCAAATTGCCAAGCCATGAAAGAGCGGCAATTGGTTCATTTTGTTTCCAAAGGTGCGTTTGAAATAGATGGAGTAGGGGAGAAGTTAGTGATCCAACTTATGGAAAATGAGTTTTTATCAAACCCTGCTGATTTGTTTAAATTAACTGCTGAAGATTTGCTTACACTTAACCTTTTTCAGGATAAGCGATCAAAAAATGTGATCAGCTCAATTGAGGATGCGAGACTTATTAAATTTAATAGTTTTTTATTTGCTCTTGGGATACGTCACGTTGGGGCTGAAACTGCGGCGGATTTGGCCGTATTTTTGCAAAATAAATTTGAGGAATTTAATGTTAAGTTCGAATATGGCGAGAGGGAGGAGCTGCCAGTTGCGATGCGGGCTCAGGTTTCGCTATTTGATGAAGTGGCTGCGGATATAGATGAGTCTCCGATTTTGATAAAATATGAATATTTTTCTCCGGATATACTTATAGAAGTTTTTGAAAAAATTTCATTTGAAGAATTGGAGGACGTCGACGGCATGGGTAAAAAGGTAGCGCACAGCATATATGATTGGTTTAGAGAAGATCATGGGATTCATATGTTGCATTCGCTCGCTGAAGTAGGGATTCGGATTTTACCAATATCAATGAGTGCAAAATCAAATGTGCTAAGCGGTAAAAAATTCCTAATTACCGGAAGTCTTGAAACTATGACGCGAGATCAAGCTAAAGCTAAAATCAAAGAAAATGGTGGCAAAATTCTAAGCTCACTTAGTAGTAATACAGATTATCTTATAGTTGGGGAGGATCCGGGCTCAAAGTTAAAAAAGGCCAACGAATTGAAGGTTAAAACTATAAGCGAGGAAGAATTCTTGGCGATGATATAGTCTACCAGCTTTCAAATACATTGATTGCATCTTCGGGGGACTCTTCGATAGTTGCATCAGCGGGTGTCTGAGTCGAAGGGGTTACAGTCTGTTTGTCTGGAAGTGAGTTTGCCGTATCATTACTTTCAAGTCCGCTATGCTCTCGATTTTTGACGGTTGGAGTCAAATCCACTTTGCGCAATTCCATTTTTATACTGAGTTTTTGGTTGTACATCTCTTCAATTGCATTTTCTATTTCAGATAAGGCTTCGACAGTAGAGGATTTTTCCAGATGAAATTGCGTACTAAAATGAAGCAGTAGAGTGTTATCTTTGATAGATACAGCTTTGGCATCTTTGAAAGAAGTTCGAATCGCAGGTTTTTTTATTTTTGCAACAACAGTATTCCAATTTTTACGAAGTTTGCTTAAGAAATCATTTTCATTGCTACTTTCGAGTTCATTTAGAGTTGTTTCATATTCTTCGGATTCTATAGGGGACATCCTTGCCGGTTGCACTATATTACAATCAATTCCACATAACTTAATTGCAGCTATTTCGAGTGCCAATTGAGGCAGGCTAGAGTTTTTGATTTTGCTTTTAGCATCCTCAAGTTTGTCGATTATCAAAACTACTCTCCCGATACGCGCTGTGTCATTGGCTTTTACTGCGATTAGCATTTGTTTCCTGCAGTACTCCAAAAAGTCTTTGCTCATCTGTTCGAGGTCAAATCCTTGATTGTGAATATCATTTATCATTTTAAGACTTTGTAACATGTCTCCGGAATAAATAGAGTCAAAAAGATCTATGATTGATTGGTTTTCGGTGAGTCCTAGGGTTTTTTTTAAATTTTCTAAAGTGATACCTCCATGTTTTGTACTTTGCTCGAGTAGTCCGATGGCATCTCTCATTCCTCCATTTACTCTTTCCGCTATGCATTCCAGTGCCTCAGTTTCGTATTCCACATTTTCTTCTTTTGCTATAAATGCGAGCCTTTCGATTAGAGTTGCTTTGGCCATTCTATGGAAATCAAATCTTTGGCATCGTGAAATAATTGTATCTGGAACTTTGTAAATCTCTGTAGTTGCAAGGATAAAGTATGCATGAGCAGGTGGTTCTTCGAGGGTCTTGAGTAGTGCATTGAAGGCTTCTTTTGTTAGCATATGCACCTCATCTATGATGTAGATTTTGTACTTTGCCGTATTTGGTGAGAAGCTGATTTTTTCGCGTAACTCACGGATTGGATCAATACCGCGATTTGAAGCCGCATCGATTTCTATTATGTCAGTCAGTCTATTGTCATTTATTTGTACGCAAATATCGCACTCATTACATGGGCCTCCATCGCTTGATGGAGAAAGGCAATTTATCGCTTTTGCGATAAGTCTTGCCATAGATGTTTTACCGGTTCCGCGAGGCCCACAAAAAAGATACGCATGAGACACCCGATCTTCCTTGAGTGCATTGATCAAGGTTTGGATTATGTGATCTTGTCCGACTAAATTGTCGAAATCCTGTGGTCTGTATTTGAGATATAGTGACATTGTATTTGTTCAGAGGGGGCAATTTTAGCGGCTTTAAACCTATTTGTGAATACGATTATTTTTTTAGTTTTTCTATAAATTCACTCATGTGGTCTTTGAATTTTTTGTCTGAGAATTTCTCAGCTTGTTTACGGATTTTTTTCTGGTCGTAAAATTTGTAATTTAGTAGGAGGCGGCCGAGACCGTCTTCCATAGACTGAAGGCTGTGTTCATCAAAGAATTCCCCGGTTTCGCCTTCGACCACTGATTCAAGTAGGCCGCCTTTGCGGTAAGCCAATACCGGCTTTCCGCACGCCATTGCTTCGATAGGGGTTATGCCAAAATCTTCTTCACCGGGAAATATCAAAGCTTGGCAATTTTGCATATATTCATTTACCTCTTTGTCACTTCTAAACCCGAGGAAATCAACATTTTTACCGGCTATACTTTCGAGTGCGCCTCTAGCGGGACCGTCTCCAATAATCACTAGTTTTTTGTTTACCTTATTAAATAATCGCACAGCATGATCAATTTTTTTGTACGGAGTTAGTGTGGAAACAATTAAGAAGAAGTCTTCATGGTATTTTTGGATTTTAAATCTTGAAATATCTACCGGTGGATAGATCACAGTGGATTCTCTTCTGTAATATTTTTGGATGCGTTTAGCGACGTGCTCTGAATTTGCTATGTAAAAATCAGGTCGTCTCGAAGCCAAAAAATCCCATTCACGAATATTTTTTATGAAATATCTGACGATACAGCGATTTATGATATTTAGGTTTTGTTCAGCTAGGTATTTGTGAGCATAGTCCCATGCATAACGCATTGGAGAATGACAATAAACGATATGTTTGGTTTCAAGGTCAGTGATTACGCCATGTGCATATGCAGAACTTGAGCTTATAACCAGATCGTATTCGCTTAAATCGAATTTCTCGACGAACCCGGGGAGTAGTGGGAAGAAATATTTATATCTTTTTTTGAGAAAATTAGGCCATTTTGCAAACTCTGACTGTGTTACTTTGTTCTTCGGAAAAACTTTACCGATGGACTCTTCATCGTAGAGTAAGGTGAAGATATCGGCGTTCGGATACATATCAAGTAGGCATTTGACGACGCGCTCGGCTCCGCCCAATTTCAGTAAAAAATCTGCAACTATAGCTACTTTCATTATTTTTGTGGTGAGAATTTCTGTTGTTTATTACGGACGTGATTATACTTTTTTTTTCGCAATAACCAAACCAAATACGTTTTTTACACCGGCATTTTTTAAAGTCTTGGCACATTCATTCATAGTAGTGCCAGTAGTATAGACATCATCGAACAAGATAACTGCATTTGGTGGTCGTATGTTTTTATTTACTTCGAAGGCGTTTTCCACATTGGCTAAGCGTTCCAGCTTTGATGAGCACGCCGCCTGCGGCGGCGTGTCCTTCACCTTTCTCAAGATTTCATCCTCGATTCGTGTATCAATTCCAAGCTTATTCAATCGCCTTACAATTTTACCCCCAATAAGCTCGGCTTGATTAAACCCTCTCCATTTTCGCCTTTCTTTTGATAATGGCACAGGGATAAGAATACCGATATTACTCCAATCTATAGAATCAATTAAATTCTGTACTACGATATCTGCGAGCGAATCCGCTAATTCTTCAGAGAATTTATATTTGATACGTTTTATAAGTTTCCCTATCAAGTTTTGGTTGTCATATTCACATGCTATAAAAACAGTATCCAGGAAGTCGGTATGAAGCGAGTTCTGAGACACCGTTTCTTTTAAGAGGTTTTCGCAAGTATGGCATAGGTATGCGCCTTCCATGTCACATCCGAGACATATTCTTGGGAAGAAAAAATCGAGGAAAGTCGCGAGCAAAGATACAATTTGTTTCACAGTTTATTGTTTTTTAAATATAAAGTAGGGTATTCTATCGAAGAAAGTTAAAAAAAATTTAAAAAATGGGAGGGAAAAAACATTGCAAGACAATTAATATGCGATTTGACAATGAGAAAACTACAACCGGTAGTTATACAAAGTCTAAACCAAAGATAGAAAAATCATGTGGCGTTATAGTCTTTAGAGATTCTGAAAAAGGTAGAGAGTTTTTACTTTTAAAATACCCGGAAGGGCATTGGGATCTTCCAAAAGGCCATGTGGAAGAGGGTGAAACAGAAGAGGGGACGGCCAAAAGAGAATTTACAGAGGAGACTGGAATAGAAGAACTTACAATTTTAAATGGATTTAGGGATTATCTGACATATACTTTTTATGCAAATTTCCCAAATCTTAAAGGATGGATACGCAAGACCGTTGTGTTTTTTGTTGGACGTACAATCCCCAGTGCGGAAACGGAACTTTCTCATGAACATGATGATTTCGTATGGCTTTCAGAAGCGGAAGTCATTGAGAAAATCACATATGACAATGCTCGTGAGATACTGGCTAATGCATTGAATTTCATACGTAAAAATGTATAATAGTTCAGAAGATTACTTTGAAAATAATGACGAAAAAAAAGATCGATAAATCAAAAGGTAGAGTGATAAAAGCAAGGCTTGGTTTTAGTCTTGAAGTGGTTCTCACGGTAGTAGTTCTTGCAGTTTTGTCGCAGGTATTCCCATTTTTTAACAAGCACGAGGATCAGCCAAAATCAGAAAAGACCGATAATGCTAATATATCAACATATATGTCAGGTGGGCGCGTTTCTCAGACAGGTGAGCACTTTACGCCAATAGAGATGGTAATTATAGGATCTCCAACACTTAGTGAAAAGGTGGTTACAAAATATCCGGATCTACCCGGCGGGATTAAAGTTTTTGATAAGTCAAAATTTATAGAATCTGAAATAAATCAATTTGAAGGTGGGACGGAGTATTTTCTTACATTCGAGTATCCCGGCATGACGGACTCAGACGGATTTAAAACATTTTATGAAAATTTTGCATCAAAAAATGGATGGCAATTGAATCTTATAATGAGTGCTATCAATGGGATTAAGGTAACAATGCAAAATGAGAATATAGAAATGCGCATCGTTACATTCGAAAAAGAAAATCCTGAGACGCAAGAGAGGTTTATCAGAGAAAAGGTAAGGGTTTTTGAAGCAAAGTAACTATTGCGGTCTAAAAGCCCATTCTATAAACTAAATAACGAAAATTAAACTTTAATTAAATGAAATGAATTCACAAGATCAAAATTATGGAATGCAAGGGGGTGGTCAACCAGCTGATCCGGGAGGAGGACAAGCTGGAGGTTTTAATCCGGGTTTTGGAGGTGGTCAACCGGCAGGTGGTCAACCTGCAGATCAAACCTTTGTACAACCGGCAGCAGCACCGCCAGTACAACCGGCAGCAGCGCCGGTTGAGCCAGTCGCACCAGCGCCAGTACAACCAATAGCGGCACCAGTTACACCAGTTGAGCCGGTAGCACCGGTTACACCACCTGCATCAGGAGGAGGAGCCGGAGATTATGTTTTTGGACAGATCTGGGATGGATTTGATACAAATATCAAACTTCCACCACATCAATTGCAATTCGACGAAGTTAAATTTTTGAAACTTTTAGCAGGTTCGATTTCTCTTACAAAAGAAGAAAAGTGGAAGATTATTCAATACGTTCCAAAGCTTACTCAATACAAAGTTGAACAATTGATGAAAATTTTGGAAGAAGAACAACGTAAATTCCAAGAATTATCTGCTGAACATGGAGAACATCTTCAAAAACTAGAAGAAAAACATGCATCTGAGTGGAAGGATCTTGAATACAAATTCGACCAAAAAAACCAACGCGACGAAGATGCAGGTAAAGCTGACGATATAAGGAAAAGCCTCGGACTTTAGTACCTATAATAATTTTAGCAAAGTAATTTCTCACCAATGAAAAAAAATCTATCATGGCGAAGCGTGAAACTTGCTTTGCCAAATAAGGCGTGCAAAGCACAACCATATATTCTGTGTATGATAATGTTTATGTCATTTGCACTTACCGCTTGTAATAGTCCGAAAACTACAGATGCAGATCCAAATATTACGTTTGATGAATCAGACTATATAGATTCTCTAACAGAGGAGGAGCAAGTAGCGCAGAGTCAATCAGATAAGGAGTTCTACAAACAAGCAAAGGTAGAAAATAACTCAGCTCTTTGCGAGAAAATCGAATTCATCGACCTACGAAAACTCTGTCTCCAAAAAAATAGCAAATAATCGATCATCACAATGATTTGAATTCATTTACTTATTTCTGTCCGCTTAAAGTACCTGGTCTGCGGCCACGCCAAAGTACCTCCGCTTATCCGTCTGCGCCCACACGCCAAAGTCTGCACGGGCAGACTTTTTCATTCATTTAATGGCTCAAGGAAGTCATTTTTATTTCAAAAAAGTTAAGGAGGGAAAGATCAGTTTTAAGGATGGAGGAAAAGGTCGGTTTTAAGGACGAAGGAAAAGATTGATTTTAAGGACGAGCGGAATGATAAAGATTGCCTCCGCCTCAAAATTTTCCCTGGGGAAAAAGTGGTTGAGTTGGGCTTGTATAAGCCGTTTTAGTATTTCCTTGTTGGATTGTACCCTCATTTTGTGTTTCATTTTTTTTGCATTTGTATCGCATCTGTTTATAATGTTCAGTTTTTTCACCTGTTTCCTAGCTTTCAAAAGTGTGCGGGCGCACACTTTTAGCCTCATATAATAGCTCAAACAAGCCATTTTGCTCTGAGAAATTGTTTTGTGAAAATAACTTATTCGTCATACCCACCGTTTTAGAATCAGTAGTAGAATAATTTAAATTACTAAGGGAGTTGCGGAACCATACACATAGCTGCGGCATGCACGTAGCCCTCACCTTTGTTTTGGGCATAAGATTTACAACCATTATTATCATTTGTAGAAGTGCCTCGGAAGCTTGAAAAGCCTAGATATTCAGGGGAAATTTCAACCGTAGATGTTACGTCACCATAACAAGAAATTCGCACACTACCATTTGGGCAAGTTGCAGTTGCTTGGGTGAGGCCGGGTGCTGATGTTGTTAATACAGGGGTGCTGTTTCTAACAGTAAATATCATTTTATTCAGATTGTTTTGCAAAAAATTAGTAGCGGCAGATGTCGTGATTTGGGCGTTCTCATACAGATTTGCATCCAGTACGAATTTGTCCACAGTTAAGGTGTCCTCAACTGTTAAGGATCCGAGAAAATCAACAGGGCCTTCGAATTCAGTTGTTCCATCAGTTGAAGTTACAGTTGAAGTTATCCGCCCATCGATTGTAACATTGGCAAGATGTGACTCGGCAGCATCAGCATATATCCCATATAAATTCCCTGTATCAATTGGAGTGTATTTTGGTATAGCATTTGGATCAGGAGGAGGTGATGATATACTCGCGATCGGTTCAAGATAACCAAGTATACCTCTACCAACGCCTTGAGATGGTGTAATGACTTGTCCGATAACACCGGTACGACCATATTTATTTGCTGCATTTTGTTTATTCTCTCCAAGTACGCCAACGTTTTTACCTGTTACTATAGTACCGGCTTTATTAGAATTAATACTTACCGCGTACAGAGAGCCGGTAGGGGATAGAGAATCCATATAATTTAGCCCCCAAAAATCGAAAGAAAAATTATCTCCAAAAATTGTCATACCTATGTTATCAAGCCCCGCTCGTCCAATCACAAGAGATTTGAAGTTAGGAGTTTCTGTGGTTGGAGTAGCGCCGAAGGCGATAAATGAAGAAATACCTACAATAAGGATTATTCCACATATGAAAAGTATGAGATTTATAATTGTTTTTGAGATTTGTGTTTTCTGAATTTTTGGCATTGATTTAAGTTAAATTTATTCCGGCCTCCAACAAAATGCATAAGCACTTAGGGAGCCAGGTACAATCGGGCCGGGTGGTCTTCTTGCGTAAGATTTACAACCCCTGTCTGAGATTTGTTCTTCTCCTAGGTATGGAGCACTGGAGACGGTAGGATTAGGTGTGATTACGGCTCCTCCACATCCGAGCCGTATAGATGGCGTAGGGTTTAGTGGGCAATAAATTATAGCTGAGATAATTTGTAAATCAGGGCGTTGGTTTCCATTTGGATATGTTTGAAGCATTGATAGAGCCGGATCACTAGTTTGTAAAAAAAATTGTTCCGATAAATCACCTGTAGCTGAAAAATTATCTGCAAATACATCATCCAAGACAAGGTCTCCATTATTCATCTGTACAACAGGGTCACTTACGGGCCCACTCAAATCAGCAAATGTTATTGGCTCATTTCTTGAGGTTATGTTACCTGTGATTTCAACATCATCTTTGAATTTAGATTTATTCTCAGTATAAAAAGCCCATGGAATACCTTTTGAAATACGAATAAAGTCATCGAATAATGAATTGTTTGGGCTATTTGGCAATGTCGAGAAATTTATATCATTTTCAACGGTTGGATTGAGCGATGGGTCGTATTCAAGGTATCCTGCGAATCCACGTGCCGTGCCTGTACCACCTGTTGCTTGAGTTGCCGTGACTCTACCTTCTACTCCGACCCTTCCAAATAGCCCCTCGCCTTGGGTTGGGCTAGCTTTTAGTCCCATATAATTCCCTAGGGTATACAGACCTGCATTTGCTGAATTTATATCGAAGCCAAAACGGAGTGGTAGCAAATTACCATTTTCATCGGTTGTAAAAGGATCTGGTAAATCGCTGTTGAATAGAGTCTGCCCTATTGAGTTTATATATAGATCACCATCTACATCATCCATATCGTACCCAATTTTGAAAGCTGGGAAATTCACTACTGTGGTATTGGCGGATGGAGGGTTAAGTGCAAATGGAGCAACCGCTATTGCAAAGGCAGCTCCACCAAGTATCCCGGAAATAATCAGGAATAAGTTAACGCTTTTTGAAAAAGTTTTTTTCATAAGGTACTATGAGGTTTAATTTAGATTAAAACAATAAGGTACAGAATATAGTGTGAAATCAGATGCTCCAGGAGGAACGGAGGCATAGGATGTGCATGAACCACCTTTGAGATTTGAAGAAGGTACGGCTCCACGGTAAGGGGCATAAGAGTTAGCTCCGGTAACGTATCCGGAGCAGCCGACTAAATACGCATTAGGAGCGCAGGAGCGAGTAGCATTGAAGATATCAAAATCAGCATAACTTGAGCTACTAGCATTGTCTAAAACGATTGCATCCGGATCTCCGATTAAAAGACGATTATCCAGATTATCTATATTTGAGAAATTCAACACATCAGTTTCAAGATTCCCATTTACATTCATATTTCCGGAGACAGTCGCGTCAGCAGCGATCGTTACAGCAGAGGTGCCATTTTTTATATCACCATCAATTGTAACCGTATCACCGAGGTATGTATTACCGGTAGTATAAAATGCATATGGCGTCATTGGAACGTTAGCGGGTAGTGGCTCGTATTCTTGAAACACCCCTGGCGTTGCGGCATGCTGGATATACCCAACAAATCCTTTCATTATACTCGGAGCCCCTGTTTGATTGCCTATTATTACTCGACCTTCAACACCGACCCTTCCGTATTGATCCGGGTTTTTTGGTATGATATTTACGTCGTTGATACCGGCGACAGGGTTATATGGTGCAGATACATGGAGCCCACCTTTGCTTGAACCTATATTGAGTCCATATTGAGGGTCGTTATAAGAATCGGTTAATGTCCCGGTATGGATATCCATCTTCCCATCATTATCAATACTCACTCCATTGTTATCAGAATCAGTAGCTCCTCCGGCTATATCTAAACTGTGTACGGTAGGGGAGATCGCATCGCCACTAAGGGGTGGAGGTAAAGCGACCGCAAACACGAACTGTGCCAAGAAAATCAAAAAGAAACCACATACGAAAGATAGGTAGGTGATGATGTATTTATTCTTTGGGATTTTTAGCATATGTGTGTTTGTTTGGAGGGCCTTTACATTAAAGCGAAGTTTATGCTTTCTCGCAATATTTTTTAATTGAGTTATTGTTGTTTAATTCGTTTTGTTCAATTCTCCAACTTGATATAACATTTTTGAGATTTCACCAAATGTAATTGGGTCATGTGGACCGAAGTACCCGGTGTCATATCCGCTAACCAGTTCGTTTACAGTACCGGTATCTACATATTGAAAAAACCATTCACTCTTTGGGACGTCCGGGTAAAATTGAAAACCTCCACGAAGGATATGAACGTTGAATGCTCGGAGTATCATAGCCAGAGTTTCACTGCGACTTATAGATGAGTCAGGGTGGAACGATCCGTCCGGATAGCCTTCAACTATGCCAAGTTCCTCCGCTTCAAGAATATATTTATAGTTTGGGTTAGAGCTTCCAACGTCTGAAAATCTTGGTTCATATCTTATTGTAAATACATTAACTCCAAGTTTTTTTAGAATCATTTTGATAACTTCGCCTCGGGAAACAGGTTTGTCCGGATTAAAATCATTATCATATCTGGTAGCTATGATACCGGCATCATTAAGCATTTTGAGATACGGCGAAGCCCAGTGCAATTCGATGTAAGCGATAGCAGTCCCGATCCGGCCATCTTTATCACGTACATCCATGCGGATTTTTTGAGTCCCGGTTCTTTGGTCCGGATGATTGAACTTGAGAAATTTCCTATACCCTATGCGTGCGAAACCGGAATCATATATTATATCATCCGGCCCGTTGTAATCTGTATCCCATCTAAATTCCAAGCTATTGAATTCGGTTTCATCATCAAAACTTTTTTCTCCGGAGAAACGGAACATAGTATCAAATGTCCCAATTTTCGGTTCTATATCGAGTACCGCAACAGGGATAGTGTTTTCTAGGATTTCAAGATTTCTAGTAAATTCACTTCTTTCATTGTTTGGATCTTTTACTTGCAATGTTATTTTTTGCATACCTTTGACTCCATATCCATAAGTGTAAGAGGCGAAGGTGCGGCTAGACCAATCTGTATCGTATACCTTGTCTCCGTTGAAGTCCCAGCGATATTGAAGTCTTTGTGATTTGTATTGATCATCAAATGATTCATTGGCATTGAATCTGAATATTTGTGCAGGAGAACCTTTATCGGGATCCATAGTAAAAAACGCAGTCGGCTTTGTATTGCGAACGATTTTTATAGTTTTAACCGTATGGTCAAATTGCCCAGACCCATCTTTTACCGCTAATTTTACGTCAAAAGTTCCCATATCCCAAAATACTTTACTTATGGTTGGTTCAGTTAAAAACCCGGTATCATAGTTTCCGTCACCATTAAAATCCCACCTATATAATAGGGCTGTTTTTTCAGGGTCTCTTGAGGTTCTGGCATCAAAGAAAAATTCCGTACCTATTATACCTTCGGCTATTTGCCCCATACCTACATTTGTTTTTACAATAAATTTAGCTTCAGGCGGAAAATTTGTAGGGTCATCATTTACATTTGGAGTGTATGTTCCCTGCGCTAAAGCATTTTGACTAAACATCAAAGCCACTGTCAGCACTGACATAGATGCCGTGGCAGCCAAACCAACCCTAAATAAATCTTTGAAAATAGCCTTCATGTTTTTTGTATTTATTTTCGCTACCAAATATACACTAATCTAGTAAGACTTCGCAAATAAAACTCTTTGGTTTGCATCTTTTCCGGAATAGAAACATTTTTGACCTGTTACGTTTTCATCTTCAATTATTCTAATAGTTGCCTTGGTTTCATCTTGCACGCGCTCTTCGAGCGCGCCATCTCCGCACCAATACACTCTGACGAATCCTGGTATATCTTGTTCGATAGCCTTTTTGAAGTCATCCATATTGTCAACAGTGTGGGTGTTGGCTTCTCTAAAATCCAAAGCATCTTTATATAAGTTCTCTTGAATTTCATCTAAAAGTTTTTGTACATCTTCTGCGTCGAATTTGCTATGTATCTTGTGTGTGATTTTTTCTTGAGTGTCTCTACGTGCCAATGTAAATTCACCGTTTTCGAAATCGCGAGGGCCCATCTCAATTCTAATCGGAACGCCTTTTACTTCGTATTCGTTGAATTTAAATCCCGGGGACACATTGTCGCGGTCATCCAGATGTACTCGGATATTTGCTTCCCTGAGATCTTTTTCTATTTTATTGAATATGTCGAGAACTTTCTTTTTGCCTTCATCATCTTTCCAAATAGGGATAAGCACCACCTGTATTGGTGCGACAGTTGGAGGCAGTCTCAGTCCTTTGTCATCTCCCAAGCACACGATCAATGTCCCGACAATTCTTGTAGAAACTCCCCATGATGTTTGCCATGCATGTTTGAGTTCTCCATCTGTATCTTGAAATTGAATTCCGAATGCTTTTGCAAACGTCTGTCCCAAATGATGAGAAGTTCCGGCTTGAATTGCTTTACCGTCTTTTGCGAGAGCTTCTGTTGTCATAGTATATAGAGCTCCTGCGAAAGTCTCTTTGCGAGATTTTTTACCGGTTACAACAGGTATGCACAAAAATTCTTTATCGAATGTCGCATACATATTGAGAGCTTTTTCTACAAATTCTGCCGCATCCTCTGATGTCGCATGTACAGTATGTCCTTCTTGCCATAGAAATTCTGTAGTTCGAAGGAATGGTCGAGTTCGCATTTCCCAACGTACAACATTCGCCCATTGATTCAGAAGTAATGGCAAATCTCGGTGGCTTTGAACCCAGCGAGAATAAGTGTCGTAAATAATAGTTTCAGAAGTAGGGCGCACAAATAGATTTTCTTCCAGCTTTTTGCCACCTCCATGAGTGACAACTGCACATTCGGGAGCAAAACCTTCTATATGATCTTTTTCTTTTGTCAGAAAACTTTCCGGTATAAACATTGGAAAATAACAATTTCTAACTCCGAGGGCCTTGATACGTAGATCCATCTCTCTTTGGATATTTTCCCAAATTGCATAACCCCAAGGTTTGATAACCATACATCCGCGTACCGCAGAATTCTCTGCCATATCAGCTTCTTTGATCACGTCCAAATACCATTTTGAAAAATCTTCACTTTGCGGAGTTATACGAGCCATACTTCTTAAGTTAATAAATTTAAGTCAACAACCTTAATTCTTTGGCATTCTACTGAAAAGTATATGTATATGACAATACGGTTTTTATGTACATGGAAATATTGACAAATTTCAAATTAAGCATAAATTGCAAGTGGAGTTTATTTTATAACATTTTAAACATGGATGCGGAAAATGATAGACCGGTTGATCGAAAACGTACTGAGGATGAAATAGAAGTTAGAGTGAAAGATGGTGATATGCATTTTGGAGGAAGTCCATATAGAGGTAAGGTTGAGCAAAAATTAAGAGGCTTCGAACTTACTTTATCGGACGTTGAGGATCATTTAAGTCGTATTGGTGAATTAGCTCATTCAGAACGTGCAAGAACTGTGCGAGTTAGGATAGCAGATGTATTGGCAGGTAAAGAGCAGGCTGCTTAATTATTACTTTCGGTGTTTTCAGAAGACACATTTATAGCTTCGCCTTGGATTACTTCTATTTTAATGTTCTCTGGGACAGCTGGTAGGTTAGGGGCCCAGCTTGGCCATGTACTTATGTTCACTTTGTTTATCTCCGGGAGATTTTGGATGTAGTCAGCGGCTTCTTTTTTACTTTTGCCGATGACATGTTCTTTTATTTTTTTAATAAGCCTTTGTCCGGTTTCACTGTCCGGATTGATGTCGAATTCTTCGATGCCTTTTATTGAGGCGGTTATTTTTATAATTCCGGTTTGCTTGTCTATATCAGCTATGTCATAAGCAAATGATTGATCATATATATATACGAGTCGTTTATCAGGGCTTTTGTGAGTCTGTAAATCTTGACGAAGGATGTTCATTACTTCATTGAAATTGTATGCGATTCCGGTGACTTTGACCTCTCCTGATACGTCAAATTCTTGCAATTCTTTATCGATGAGGTCAGGTGCGACGGTGTATTTGGGTTCTGAGAAGGTTAGTACAAATGAATCCTCCATTAATTTTAAATTGGTGTTTTTGAGACTGTTATCCATCTCGATTTTATCTCGTAGCGCACTGACAGCATCAGATTTCATGACTTCCAATAACTTTTCTTTTGAGGCACTTATGTCTTCCTTCACCACTCGTGGTGAACTTATGCTTTCTCCACCTGTAAAGTTGAATTTACTCTCTCCATAAAGTAGATTTTGACTTTCTTTGGAAAGGCCCGGTACGAAAAAATGAGAAGGTCCTATATTACCTTTGTCACCTATAACTTGTCCGTAGGCATCTTCAATATCAGCAACGACACTTACAGCGAGTTCTCCCGGTACGCTGTCTGCATAAGCACTTCTATTCTCGCGTATCTTCGGAATCTCTCTGCTAGCTGGGATTATGGCATCCGTTTTTATACGGAATACGAGGCCATCCTCTGTTTGGAATCGAGTATCTTTTACGAGTGGCCAGTTGTGATTACTTTTATTGATTATAGTTATTTCCCCGGAAGAATTTGATCCTTCAAAAAGGTGTCCTGTAGAACTATATTGTATTGTTTTATTGATTGTTTCTTCTACTTTGTAGGTTTCTATAATATTGCCTGGAGAGGTGCTAAATAACCGAGGGTTACGTGTTTTGTCTGCAAGAGTTATATTTACACTTCTCTGTAGAGTGTTTGGGCTTGTTGTGAGCTCGATCAGAGCTCCGGGCAAAGCAAAATAGGCGATCAAGGTAAAGAGTCCAATACTTGCTATGATCAATGTTGAGAATGCTCGCTTGCTCGGTGTAACGAATACTAGTTTCCTGTCATTTTGTTTCCCGATTTTTTCTGTGATCTTAGTTATATTTGTCAAAAGGTCGAACTTGCTACTTGCATTGTCGCGGGTTTTTTTAACGATTTCTATTATAGATAATTTTTTTAGTCTGCGCCGTTTTGGGTCATCATCTAGCTTTTCATTGCTTAGCGCCACCATTGGTTCGTGGACGTTTGTTTTAGTTTTTTGGGTTTGCGTACCTATAAGGTCAGCATCAAGAGAGTCAAAGCTTTTTATCTCGGCTTGGGCGGCAAGTTTCAATCCAACTGTATCTTTGGTTACGATAAAGAGCTCCTTATCAATATCAACAAGTTTTTTATTTATTATTTTTAAATTAACAATACTATGAAAAAGTGCGGCCCGTTTTGGTACAACTAAGTATATTTTTTTATTTGGTAGATTTTTGACGCAGTCAAAAATCGTAGTTATTTCATCATCGATTTCTATATAAACTATCTTTTTTTTTATGGGTGGTCGAACTTTATGGCCACTGCTTATTGGCTTTTCCTCTTCGTTGGTCATTTTTTTTGTTAACTTGTAATCCTTACTACTTTTCGTAGTAAGCTTGATAATACTTTTTCTTCTCCGGTGTATTCTATTCCAAGGTGGGCAAGTGCCATTGGAGTTATATCCTGCTGGTCTACTATTTTACCGGTATCATCAGTTAATGAAGTTATATATTTGGGCTTCATGAAGCTTATCTGTGGCTTGCGAGCAAATGGTAACTTTTTATGCCAGTCACGTGATTCAAGGGCTTCTTTGATTTCCGGAAGTTTAGAGCCACCACCTGAAAGCAATATTCTAGATGGGAAAGTTTCGATATTTTCAAATTCACTTAGTGTGAGTAAAACTCCGGCAAGCCATACTTCGCTGTCGCTCCGCATGGCCTCTCGCACAATCTTACTGGATTGTTGTTCGAGCTGCTCCTCTGAATAGGCGATTTTTATATCTTCGGCTTCATCAAAAGATATGTTCAATTCTTGACTTAATCTTTTGGTAAAACTCCTTCCGCCAAGGCTAAACATCTTTGTTCCTTCGAGACTGCCATCTGCAACGATTGCAATATCCGTAGTGCCACCTCCGATATCTATAAATATAGTGCTCATATGTCCGCCATCTTCATTTGGTATGGATCGTGAGATTGCATATGGCTCAGAAGTTATTGCAAGTAGCTCCATATCTAGTTCGGCAGCTATGGTTTGCAAAGCACCATAATGAATTAATGGTGAAAATGCATTAAATACATTCATAGTTATTTCCTTCCCTTCAAACCCTATTGGGTTTGAGACTTTGTATCCGTCTATGCGGACATCAACGATTGCCGCATTTACGAGTTTGACATCTATCTCATTGTAACCGGTTTCATATGCGAGTTCTTCACGAGCTTTGTCGTAGGCTTTCCACTGTACTTTGTGTACGATATTTTTTAGCTCATCTATATTTATCTTTGTTTCCGGTGATTTGCGGATGTAGGTGATTTTTGTTGTGATACCTTTGACAAGTTCGCCGGCAACGCCAAGTATCAATTGGCCCGGCATAACGTCAGCAATTCTTTCCGCATTTTTGATAGCGGTATTACAATTTTTAATAACAGCAGCTATGTCGGTAATAGCGCCACTTTGCATGTCGCCCAATTTTTGACGACATTTACCAATTCCTATTATTTTACCTTTGTTGCCATCGGTCTCATATATCAAAGCTTTTACGGATTCTGTCCCGATATCTAGGGCGAGTACATGATATTTTTCCGAGCGATTTTTCTTAAAAAGATTAAGCATGGGGGTGTTGAAGGTAATATTGAATAGGCTCCAAGGGGACTTTTTATGAAGTTGGTACAACTTCAGTTTCACTTTCTGCCTCTGTAGCTGTCTCTGCCTCTACTTCTACTTCTTCCGGCTCATAGGTTCTTATGTATTCAACTGACTCAATACACGTTTGTTTAAATTCTTCATTCTCGGTAATTTGTTCACAAATGCTATTGTCTAGGCTTGCTACGGCAACTTTTCTGAAACAAAATTCTTTATCTTTGCTGCGCGCTATCTCCGAGCAAATCTCTGCATCCTTATTTTTCTCGGCTAGATTTGATAAACATATATATGTCTCAATTTCATTCTCATTATCAAAACATAGGTCCTTGTGATCAAATTTCACAGCGACGTTCCGTATGCATGTATTACGAACTCCATTTTCTATCTTGTCACATGTTTTTAGTGCCGATTTCTCAGTTTCTTTTTCAAGAGCGATTTGCATCACGCAACTCCCTTGGGTTAGTGCGCTTTGATAATCTGTATTGCAGGCTTCGATTCTTGCGTTGTCAGTGCCACATGCAGACAAAATAAGTGTGGTTACGATAATAAGTGGTAGGATGTAAACGGACATCGAATACTTTTTCATCTTTTTCAAGGTTAGAATTATGATATAGTCAGTACAGGAGTTTTACCTATTATTCACTCTTTATGCAAGTTAAATTAAGTGCAAATAATATGCCAATAAATGACAAATTTGAGAAGTATATAACATATATTGAGATAGATGGCATGAAGATAAGATATGCATCCATTGGTTCTGGTAGGCCACTTTTTATGCTGCATGGGTGGGGTGGGGATTTGCATTCGTGGAAGCCACTGGCAGGATATTTGTCGAAGAAAAAGTATAAGATATTTAGCTTGGATATGCCTGGCTTTGGCAAGAGTGCTATGCCAAAAAAAGCTTGGTGTATCGCTGATTATTCAGCTTTTATTGAAAAGTTTGTACAAAAAATTTATACAAAATATGGGTTGAAAGGAGGGTATAATGTTGTAGTTCACTCGTTCGGAGGCCGGGTTATTCTAAAATTATTTGAAACACCTGGAGATTTAAAGTCTCCGACTTTAAATCGAATAGTGTTTATTGCTCCAGCCGGTATTAAGCATAGTCTCTCATTTAGTAAGAGAGTCCTGCAAAATATTGCAAAGTTCGGTGCCGGTATTTTCGACTTACCACCACTTCGTTTGTTTAAGCGTTCAGCTCGTAAATTAATGTACGGAATCTTGCGTGTACATGACTACGAAAACACATCAGGCGTGATGAGGAAAACATTCTTAAACGTTATAGGCGAGGACTTAACCGGCAATCTTGAACAAATAAATTGTCCAACATTGATAGTTTGGGGCACTGATGATACTTATGTACCGGTTTCTGACGCATACATTATGGATGATAAAATTAAAAATTCCAGCTTAAAAATAATAAAAGGTGGTCGTCATGGGATCCACAAAACCCACGCAAAAGAAATAGGTGGTTGGATTGATGAATTTATTGGTTAGAACAGGTTGGGTTTACGAATGGGCATTAAATATAGTTGGTTTTTTGTGGAATGCAGCTTTGCCAGACCCACCTTAAGGGTGAATGAAGCGCCACCATGTAATATTTCTAAAAATCGTCCAGTCAAAACGTCGTATTATGGCTTCTGGGCGCGCATTTTTGAGACTTTTATGTTGACTCAAAATGGTGAGCGTATGGTAAAATTCTCGTAGAGAAATAACTGATTTTCTCCTTCAAAAGCAATTTCATAATTACACGCTCATGAACCAATTCAAAACAATTTTTCAAAAACAAAATGAAACACAAACATCTAAAGAGCAAATCAACACTCTGCATCTCGAATTCCAAACATACGGTCTCAATGCGAAAGAATGGATACAAAAATGTAAGATGTTACTTCCAAAAATTCAACAACAAGAAGTGTGGCGAGCCAAGGGATTTGCAAATATTTATGAATATGCGCGCGTGTTTGCTGGTATGAGCACGTATGCGGTCGATGATGCTCTTTGGATTATGAAAAAGCTTGATAACAGGCCGATGTTGCAAAAAATTGCGCAGCAAAAAGGGATAAATGCAGTGCGTCCGGTGCTGACAATCGTGACCGAAGAAAGTGAAAAGTTTTGGGCGACCAAGACGATGACCATGAGTAAAAACACTTTGGAAACATACGTAAAAGAATACAAAGGTGAAGTGCGGAATATTCCTGTAGAATCAGCTGTGGATAACGGAAAAGAAACCATGAAGTTAGAAAATGAACCACCGCAGGAATCTTGTACTAGTACGAGTCAGAGTCCTAAAAACCGCATAACAAAGTCAATTTATATGAAATTAAATGTGAAAACGATTGAGAGATTGAAAAAAATAAAAGGTGAGAAGGAGTGGGATGAATTTCTAAATTACATGTTGGACTCTGTGGAAAAAGGTCAGAGTGATGGGGGTTGTGCAAATTTGGATAAGCTTGCGAATCAAGCGTTTGAAGAGCCAAAACCTGAGCCCGTAAATACCGGAAAACGTTATATTCCTGCGAAGATTAAGAAATATGTTGTTGCAAAAACAAGTGGGCATTGCGCATATCCGGGATGTAGCAAGCCATATGAAATTTTGCATCACACCGAGCGCTTCGCGCTCGATGGAGCTCATGACCCAGATACCTTAGTGCCACTTTGTAAATCGCATGAACGGCTTGCGCATGCGGGACTAATCGAAGGTGAAGAAGGTGGTGTAATAAATTGGTGTGTCAGGCTAAATGAGGAGACAAAAAATGCAAAGTACAAAATCGATAAAAAAGTGAATCTGTACTATGTTAGAAAGTAAGGTGATCACAAGATAAAAACATGTCGCTCAATTAATCATACTCATGCTAGTATACGGAGTGAATGATAGTGAGGAATATTTTAAAGATTAACTATGTTTACGTTTTTAATACTTCTATACATCTTCTCAAGTTTGAATGGGGCGATATACTACACATACTTGTGGCAGTTGAAGGAGTATCGTCTCGATAGGATGATTGACTCTATGAGGACAAGGTCTGGACTACATAAGATCATGCCAAATTTTCAGATTGTTAAGGTCTTATTATTGGCTATTGGAATAGGTCATTTTTTCTTTGTAAAAGATATCGGTATTTTTTCTTTTTATGCATTATTGGCGCTCTCGCTCGAGTTGTTGGAATTTTTAACTCGAGTAATTTCAAGGCAAGTTTTTCGTCCGAAAAAAACTACTAAGGCATTTTTGATTACAGCGGGAACATTTTTCTTGATGATGATACTCGGTCTGATCGTAAATTATTCTGTCCTAGAGATAGGGAGAGTTGCTTTGTATATACTTGTTATAAGTATTTTGGTGGGTGACTTGAACTCATTGGTTGTATTTTTGTTTCATCCGATAACTGCGCATATGAAGCGTAAGGTTATTTTAAATGCGAAACGGAAGATGGCTGCGAATAAGATGAAAGTTATAGGAATAACCGGTTCATACGGTAAAAGTAGTACAAAAGAATTTTTGTATCAGATTTTGGAGTCGCACTATAAAGGGAAGGTTTTTAAGACTCCCGGAAATACAAACGTAGATATAGGAGTGGCTCAGGAAATCTTGAAGGGACTTAAAACAGAACATGAATATGCGATCATCGAGATGGGTGCATACAAAAAAGGTGAGATCAAAGCGATATGTGACATAGTGCATCCGGATATAGGTGTCGTTACGGCTGTTGCCGACCAACATCTCGCATTATTTGGTTCATTAAAAAACATACAAGAGGCGAAATATGAGTTGATAGAATCGCTTGGTGATGATGGGGTGGCGTTTTTTAATAATGATAGTGAAGGGGCGAGCGAGCTTTTGAAATGGGCGAGCGGAAGTGACAAAAAGATTATTTCTTATGCCTGCGAAGGTACTGCGAAAGTTATGGCCTTGCATGTAAATGTCAAAGAGCGAGAAATTGATTTTGATATTCATGGCGTGCAATTCATGGCACCTGTATTTGGTAAGCAAAATTTACCAAATCTACTTTCGGCAATTTCGGTTGCACATGAATGCGGTATGACTTTGCAAGAGATATCAAAGGCGGTTCGTAAGATTGAAATGCCTGACGGAATTATGTGTTTAAAAGAATCTGTTTCACGTGGGGCCGATATTTTTGTGATAGATGATAGTTATAATGCGAACCCGGATGGTGTTCGTGCGGCTCTCGATTATTTGGCGAATTTCAAAGGTTATAAAAAAATACTTATTTTCCCGGGTATGCTTGAGCTTGGTGCAAAAACAGATATTGAGCATATAAATGTTGGAGAAAAGATCAGGGCAATTTGTGATTTTTCAGTATTTACATCGGAGGATTTTTTGAAACCGATTATGATTGGGCTTGGCCAGGATTATGATGAATCTAAATATATTTTTAGTGATTCCGCAGAGGTGATTTTACAAGCAATAAAGGGTGTTTCCGAGAATGAAAAAGCTGTGATATTATTTGAGAGCCGTGGCGCTGAGGCTGTAATGCGAGAACTTTTAAAATAACGTAATGAAAGAAAATATAAATATAGCATTGTCACCGAATTCTACTGCCAAGGACGTGAAAGAAGCGGCTAAGCAGTTATTTCTTCCATGGAAATGGTTGGCGTGGCGGAGTGGTCGAAATATTTCAAAACTTGAATCAGAGTTCTGTGGATATTTTAAGGTGCCATATGCATTTGCGCTTAATTCTGGGCGTGAGTCTCTTTATGCAATTTTGCAGGCGCTAAAATTTGCAAAGGGAGATGAAATTATTTTGCAGAGTTTCACATGTATGGTCGTTGTAAATTCTATTGTTTGGAATGGGTTAAAGCCTGTTTATGTCGATATTGATGCGAGTGATTATAATATGAATCCGGATGAATTTGAAAAGAAAATTACGAAACGTACAAAAGTTGTAATGGTGCAGCATACTTTCGGTGTGCCTGCGAATATGAAGAAAATTCAGGAGATTTGCAAAAGACGAAAATTGATTTTGATAGAGGACTGCGCTCATGCGATGGGTGCGAAATCAAACGGTAAATATGTTGGGACTATTGGAGATATAGGTTTTTTTAGCCTTGGTCGTTCAAAGGTGATTTCATGTGTTAGCGGTGGAATGATAGTAACAAAAAATGAGAAATATGCGGGAGCGATTAAGGAAATTTTGAAATCTTCGGAATATCCGAGGAACTTAGTGACTGCTAAAAATTTATTTCATCCTATCGCAATGGAGTGTATAAAAAAGTTGTACAACAAGGGTGTTTTAGGTAAGGTTCTATTGGTTGGTTTGCAGAAGCTTAAGCTGCTAACTATGGAAGTTGAAAAGAGTGAGAAGAGTGGTGAATTTAAATGTCCATATCCACTCCGAATGAGTAACGCATTGTCAGCGCTCGCTCTCTATCAATTTACAAAGCTAGATCAATTTAATACTCATCGTCGAAATTTAGCACAGAAATATTACAATAAACTTAAATCTAAAAAAGGAATTAAAGTGATTGATCCTAATAAATATAAAGGTGCGATATTTTTGAGATATCCGGTTTTAATGCCAACAAGAAAAGATATGGATGCGATATTACGTAAAGCAAAAAAATCCTCGATTATTCTTGGAGATTGGTATGCGTCGCCTATTGCACCGCCGACATGTGCGATGGAAAAAACTTTTTACAATGATGGGGATTGTAAGGTCACGGAGGATATATGTTCTAGGGTTGTAAATTTGCCGACATACAATACACTGGACTTGAAACAAGCGGAGAAAATCCTTAAACTTTTTTAAAATAAAATGTACGAAATAAAAAAAATAGAAAATAAGGATGAATACGAGAGGGGTCGGAGGAGTACTGAGACGTCTTTTTTGCAATCGTGGGAATACGGTCAGTTACAAAAAGATTTAGGGTATGAGCCACTTTATCTTGGAATCTTTGAGAGTGGTAATCTGATGCAGAGTCTTTTATTTATACTTTTTAGAGCGAGGAGGGGGACTTATCTTTTTTGTCCTTATGGCGTTCATAGTGAAAAACAATTTGAATCTTTAATTCCATTTTTAAAGAAATATGCGACTGCACACAAAGTCGACTTTATAAGACTTAGTCCTCTGCTTGATGAGACAGAAGAGAATAAGGCGTTATTTAAGAAATATGGGTTTAAGGGAGCTCCGGTGCACATGGTGCACCCGGAGCTCTTGTGGCTCCTTGATATATCTGGCACAGAAGATGAGATCCTTGCACAGATGCGTAAAAACACTAGGTACGGTGTGCGCCGCGCAGAAAAAGATGGTGTATCGATAAAATCCGGCGCAACGCAGGAGCTTCTTGATACTTTCTATGCGATTCATGAAGAGACCGCAAAAAGACAGGGGTTTGTGCCATATAGCAAAAAATTCTTAGATGCACAGCGGAGGGTTTTCGCCCCTTTGGATAAGATAAAAATCTTTATCGGTATGTTCGAAGGTAAGGCTATTTCAGGAGCGGTAATTATGTATTATGGGGACGAAGGGGCTTATCATCATGGAGCATCTCTTACAGAATATAACAAAATTCCTGCATCCTACTTGATTCAATGGGAAGCGATCAAAGAGGCGAAGAGCCGTAACATGCATACTTATAATTTTTGGGGAGTAGTGGATAATGCACCAAAACATCCATGGGCGGGTTTGAGCTTTTTCAAAAAAGGATTTGGTGGAGAGGGGCGGCAAATATTGCATTGTCAGGACCTTCCAATTACAAAAAAATATTGGTTGAATTGGATCGTAGAAACGATCAGGCGTATTAAACGTGGTTATTAAGCCTGTTTTCAGACTAAATCGGTACTCCCGTTGGTACGCCAAATCCTCGCCCCGTCTCTTTAAGTTCGCATGCTGATATTGGTGAGTTGACGCAGGTATGTTGACGTAACTTTTTTGAAATAAAAATGGCTTCCTTGAGCCATTAAATGAACCTAAAAGTGTTCACGTGCACACTTTTCGTACGTTATTTCGTACGTTTCTTACCCACATGCACACTTTTAGGACAGTGTAGTTGAGACGTTGCTTTTGTAAGCGGAATTTGATGGCTCCGAACTTGAGAGAGCGATTTAATTCTACCACGGTGTCCTAAATGTATGTGTACTATATACCTATTACTATATACCTATTTAGAAGACGGCACTTGCGCGCCGGCTCTTTTTATGTTATGATTACCAGATACTTTATTGATTCTAAAAACATTTCTTTAACCCAAAACAAAATGTCTAACAAAAATCAAAAAGGACTTAAGGTGGTTCTAATGGTTACTGGCCTGATGTTCGCATTCCTTATGCTTGCGATTCCAATTACGATGGAGGCCTTACATGCAAATCTTTTTAATGCCTTTGATGAAATTACACTTTTTTCCACAGGAGGTGGTGTAGTAGAAGAATTTAAAGAAGGTATGAGCGAAGAAGAGATGCGTGATCAAGATGAAGAGATGAAAAGAGATGAAGAAAGGCGTCGTCAAGATGAAATAAAGAGGAGAGAAGAAGAGATGCGTGATCAAGATGAGATGAAAATGAAAGAAAGGATGCGTCATCAAGAAGAATCTGGAAATGGGTCTTCAGATCGATCTACTGATGCTCAGCCTCTTGATAATAAGAGGCCAGTTGTTGATAACGGTGGAACTATGAATGCAGATGGAAGTGATAGAGTTAGCTGTGAGGATAAAGTTAGAGAGGATGCGAAGAGAAATGGAATAGATATGAATTCACATTCTTTGAGTGAGGATCAGCTAAGGACTCTTCAAGCAATTAAGCTTAGACACTGTGGAGAGCAAGATAATGCAGATGGTAGAGATAGAATGGTTGTTAAGCCAATGCCAAGGACAAATCCTAACGGTGAAGGGTTCACTCCTACGCCAATATTAATCAATGGTGGCGAAGATTGTAAAGATAAAGTAAGAGAGGCTGCCAAAGTGATGGGTCTTGATATGAACTCGAGTAATTTAAATGAGGATGAGATTAGACTTCTTGATGCAATTAAAAAAAGATACTGTGGAGGTCATAACGCAAGAGGTGGAGTAGAAGAATTTAAAGAAGGTATGGGTAGGGAAGAAGGGATGCGAATGAGAGATGAAGAGGAG
This sequence comes from Candidatus Peregrinibacteria bacterium, assembly GCA_030700255.1. Classification (NCBI taxonomy): domain Bacteria; phylum Candidatus Peregrinibacteriota; species Candidatus Peregrinibacteria bacterium. Next base: position 47,661 of record JAUYJN010000040.1, read on the forward strand.
CGTCGTCAAGATGAATTCGGGAATGGGTCTCCATCTTTTAAACATATGGATAATAGTGAAAATAGAGGTGGTGGAGATTTATCAAGATTCAAACATATTGGAGAGGATTTGATACGTGTGGCAAAGGAGGCGGAGCGTGAACATGAGGTTATGGGGCATGACTTTCAAAGGAGAGGTGGAGGTACTGAGCTGTTGAAAGAATTGAAGCAACTTGTAGAAGATTCTAAACTCTTAGGTCTTGAATTTGATGAAATATTTAAGAAATGTACGCAGATGTCAGGAAAAGATGGAGAAAAAGATGAAGCATATCTTGAATGTGAAAAAACATTGGAATCATTTCAATTAAAAGGTGATCTTATCAGGGTTAGAATGGATGCTATTCGTTTCGAGAGAGAGGTTGAGAAGTTTGAACATCAAGTAGAAGGGTATGAAAGAGAGGCTGCTAGAGTTGGTGTGACTCCGGCCACCGATGTGAAAGGAGTTTTGAGTAAAGTGCAGTCTCAAGTTGTGGAAATAGTAAGTTTGAAAGACGAGCTTGTATCGATCGTTGAGTCTATGACGTCGGGTGTGGACATATACGATATGATGGATCGATACTGGGATGTTCATAAGAAATTCAGAGACGCGGTTGATAGCGTACACAGCTCGAATTATTGGGAAGTTCTCGGGCCGGAAGCTTGGCATCAATTAAATGCCAAGAAAACACAAGATTACAATGCTGATAGTTTTCAGGCAGTTCGTGCTAAGGTTATGAAAGTAGAAAGATGGGTGCAAGACCGTGAATCTAAAGGTGAAAACGTAGGCAGTTTTTCAGAGCTTATAAAAAAGATGTATGGCCTAATCAAAGAAGGTGAAGATGCTACTTCGAAAGGTGATCTTGATACCGTTGACCTGATTTGGAAAAAAGTTGAGAGACTTGGAAATGAGTTTATGAAAGAAGTAAAAAGCCTTGGTATTGATGATTCATCTTTTGATGAAGATCCTCGAGAGGATAGAGGCGACCGTGACGGAGATGATCGTGAGCGTCGTCCCGAATTTCAATTGAATGGCGGTGGTTTCGTGCCAGATGTAAAAGAGCAGTTTAAAAATACAGTAGGTAGCCAGGATGTGCTCAAAATGGTTGATGACTTATCCGACAGTGATGCAAAAGTTATTTTGAAGAAAATGCTTTTAGTAACAGAAGCTTCACTCCAGGATGTCGCAATGATTCGTGACTTAGGCGTAGATAAAGAGGTGTTTGATCGTACAGTTAGGAACGTTGATATAGATAAATTTGCTGCAAGAAAACGAGATATAATTCCTGACGCCATGTTTCTATTTGAAAAATTGGATTTTGAAAGATTGGATAAAGAGCCTGCTTTCAGACAAGATTTAGAGAGGATCAAAGAAATTGTGCTTTTAGACAATTTATCTGAACAAGCGACTGGAAGAGTGAAAGCTAAGATACAAGATTTCATTACTCGTGATAACCTTACTGAGCATGACTTTAGTAATTTGAAGCATTGGTTGGAGGGTGAGAAAAAGGCTTCCAGGCGTGAGAAGTTTGAGAATGGTGAAATAGTATTCAAGGACGCTGATGATAATGATTGGTATTATGAACCAATGAAATCCTTTTCTGAGAAAGGTATTATCATAGGTAACAATGGAATGGTGCGTCCGGGAGATCCTACAAATGGCGCTGAATTTGCTAAGATGATAGTTACGGCTGCGAAGATAGGTGATGATAAAAAGATGGCTGCGAAGACAGGCGATGAATGGTATGAGCAGTACTTATCCAGATTAAAAGAGGCTGGAATATTTTTTGATACTGAACCGTGGGGGCTGGTTACTCGTGAGGTTGTAATCAGTACACTTGTGAAAGCACTTCAGCTTGAGGTCGAGGGGGTTGCTGAACAAGTTTTCAGTGATATTCCAGAGTCGCATCCTGCATTTAAGTCTGTGTTTATTGCTGTGAAATATGGCATAGTTGATAGCAGTAAGGAGAAGTTTAGAGTAGATGACTTTGTCAACCGTGCAGAACTTGCAAAGATGTTGAAGAAAGCTTTGGACGTTGTAGAGATAGAAGGCAGCATAAGATAGATCTCTGTAAAAAATTCAACTTTAATCGAGAGGCCTTCCATAAGGCCTCTCTTTTATGTATCTTTGTAATGTATTAAAAATAACTTAAAACAAAATGGAATCACCAATCTCAACAAATGGTATGCAAGGGGTTCAGTCTGCGGATGCGACGTTTATTAACAAAGTCTATTTCTTTTTTGGTTTAGCAATTTTGATCTCTGCCGGAGGAGTGTATTTTGGTACTGATTACGTGATGGGGATGATAATCGGAGCTCCATGGATGCTTTTTGTGGTATTTGGATTAGAATTGGCATTGATATTTACGTCTAGGATGTGGAGTACAAGAAGACCTCTAAATTACATTTTATTTGCCTTGTTTGCCCTTATGTCAGGTATTACGGTAGTTCCTCTGATAGCTAGTTTTGCGCTCGAATTTGGGGGCTATGAGGTGATTATAAAGGCTTTGGTTGCAACGACATTTATGTTTACTGCAAGTGCTATAATAGGTAGGACGACCGGTAGAAATCTGCAAGGTTTATCTGGCATACTCATGATGGGTATCATAGGTATGATTATTATTGGAGTTCTTAACATATTTTTTCCATGGGGAAATGGATTTGAGATGATTTATTCCGGCTTTGGAGTTCTGCTTTTCTCAGCATTTGTAATGTACGATATTCAGAAGCTAAAACATTATCCGGAGGATCGTTATATAGATGCAGCCTTAGCTCTATATCTAGATATTTTTAATTTGTTTATAAGCATACTCAGATTGATGGGAGCTCTCAGGAGAAATTAATCAAATCTTAAAGCTTCACCATACCCTGTCACCTTCAGGAAGCCTCTGCCCAACTTTCGTCCAACCACTTTACTTTCCTCACCACCGGCAACTTTCACTCGTCCCACCACCTCGTCGCCTCACCACCTTCACTCGTCCCACCACCTGGCAACTTTCCCCCCTTCATCAGAAGAAACCTCTCGTCCATCGAGTGCGCGATGTCATGATGCGCTTTGCAGAATGGCGCCATGAAATATGGATTGTGGCTATGGGTAAGCTCAAATCGCGCCGTGTGATGAATCTGTTCAGCGTTTTTTCCGCAATTCCGCACCGCACATTTTGTGCCGAATTCTTTTTTCAAAATTCCCTTAACTTTTCGTGGTACATATCTTGAAATCTCTTTTTTAGCTATCTCTTGCGCAATCTCTTCTTTCTCCTCCGCGATTTCCTGATTTCTTTTTTGTAAAAATTCATTGAACAATTCGTCTATTTTAAGCCCTTTTTCTTGCAATTCCAAAAGTTGGTTAAGCGTATTTTCGGAAAGATTAAGTTGAATTTTTTTGTGCGCTGACCCGTTTTTCACCACATTTTCAACTCTCATCCCACAATCCACCGCCATCGCCTCAACTTCTCCTTCACTCGTTTTATCATCCTCGATCACCCCACCACTCTGGATCGTCCCACAACTTATTTTCTCACCTCCAAAAGTGTTCACGTGAACACTATGGAGAATTTTGTGGGCTAAAAAGTCAAAATTTCGTAAGTGCCAGTTTTCTGTGTTCCAAATAAAGCAAATCTGTTTTTGTAGGCTCGCGATACATTCCCGCATGTGTAATCTTATGATGAAGCTTGCACAGCGCTATGAGATTGT
>JAUYJN010000041.1 GCA_030700255.1 Candidatus Peregrinibacteria bacterium
AGATAACGTACAAAATCTGTTCACGTGCACACTTTCACATAACCAAAATTCATTAAATTTGTTTTCGCACGTTTGGATTTTTTAGATTTCAGCATCTACATGCTCTCAAACATACTTTTGATTGCCCAATTTGTTTAAAGAGCCCACAAATATTTGACAATCAATTGTTGGAGGTTATAATTTGGTACTTTTTACCTTTTCATATGAAAATGAGATCAAATTTAGACTTTCCAATAGCGCCTGAGCGAATCGCACCAAAACGACCAAACGCCTCTAATAGAAAGCTCACTAATCTAGTATCTGCTTTTTCTGCATTGCTTTTGAGTGCTTGTACAGCTGTTGAAGTTGATTCAAAACCAAACGAGCATAATCAAGCTATGCAAACAAATACATCTAATTATATTGTAGATGAACATGTGATAAGTTTAACAACCACCTTTTCAGTAACAAAAGATGGTGCAGAGGCTGGTGAAATTGTAAAAAAAATCATTTCACTTACACCAACTTATACATATTCAAATAAAGATGGTGATTGCTTGGCTGTAGCAAGAAGAGCACTTATTTCGATTGGAAATGAAGTAGATGTAAAAGATTGTAGCGGTAAGGAATTGGCGGTTATTCATGAAAATATAATAAAAACTCTTTTTGGTGCTGGCATCAAAACATCGTATAGAATTAATGGGCCGGATGGCACAGAAATAGGTAGTTCAGTTGGCACTAAATTTATGGCGACTAGTTTTGACATAACAGATGCTAATGGAACGGCTGCTATGCATGCAAAAAGACCAATGATCAATTTTACTGGGGATACATGGAGAATTACTATTGAAGATACAGCTATCGATACTCGCGCCCTGATTTTATTGGTAGCATTTAAAACCGATGCGGATAATGAGCGCAAAAAAGAGGAGAAGGATATCAAAAATGAAAGATAATGATTTTGCAGGCTGAACGCTGTACTTCAGACGTTATTGTTTTGCTTTGATACGATATCTACTGTAATTGTCTCTGTGTCAGCCTCTGATTTGGCGGTGATGTTTATTTGACCGGAAGATTTTGGTGAGAATGTTGCGGAAGTGGACTCGGCGATGAAAGTGTCATCTATGTACCATTTTACGATTTCTGAGGCGTGGAGGGCGATGTTCATGTCATTTTTGAAGAGTAAAGTGTCGCCAGAGTGAGGAGAGAGGATGAGTGGTTCATTTATCATTAGGTTGATGTGGTCGGATGGTGTGTCATTCGGAAGTCCGAAGTAAATTGAGTCATTTAACCGGAAACTTTTTATTTGATCGAATGAAAATGGTATTTTCCGGTTATAGTCGGAGTCGATCATGAGAGTTACTGCATCATTCCAGATTCCGCCAGCGCCGGTTTGGCCGGAGATATCTGTCATAGGAAGGTTTTTTGCGTTGCCGACCCAAACTCCAACGACGAAGTCAGGAGTATAACCTACAGTCCAGCTATCATGGTATTCACGTGAAGTTCCTGTTTTAACTCCAACCATGTAGCCTTCTACTCGCAAATTCCCGGTGATACCAAATTGGTCTGATGCGGCGTCGCGATCTGTTGTTATGCGATTTACGAGTTGCACATATTTGGAGTCGAAAATTTGTTTGTCTTGCAAATAGCCTTCGTTCGCAAAAATTGAAAAATAATTTGTGAGTTGGAGTAGAGTCATTTCGAGTTGGCCGAGAGCGATGCCGTATTGATAATTTTCAAGTGGTTGTACGGGGATGAATTCCAGTCGGTCGGTTAAGAATTTGTAAAAGTCTTGAAGCCCGATAAATTCGAGCACCTTCACTGCAGGGACGTTTAAACTATTTGAAAGGCTTTCATGCAAAGTGACAATCCCGCGGTATTTGTAGTCGTAATTTTTTGGATAATGTGCGAACCCTGCGCCTGTTGTGAATTTGTATTCACGATCATCGACTAAGGAATATGGGCGAAGTTTTTTTTCAAAACCGAGCCCGTACAAAAATGGTTTTATAGTTGAACCGATTGGGCGATTTTGGACAGCCATATTTATCTGATATGCCGAACTCATTGAAGATGGATTTGGAGAACCAACGATCGCGACTAGTTCATGCTCAGGCTCTTTGAATATCACTACAGCCGCATGCTCGGCATTTGTGCCATAAAGTCGAATGAGTCTCGCTTGAATTATCGTGCGAATCTTTTCGTTAAGTTTTAAATCTATCGTCAGATGACAAATTTTCCCAACTGTAATTTTGTCACAAAGATTCATCGAGTTAACCTCAAATGCGGTTTTGGTTGTAATATAATTTTTGAAAGATTTTCTAAGTTTATCTTTTTCTTCTTCTGTGAATTTTTGAAACTCATGATCCGTAGATGTTAAATTCTTTGCAAGTTTTTCTTGAAGTGCGAATGCCTCAGCGACATTCGCATCCATAAACGGATTTGTATTTGATGGAGAGCTGATAGTTGCAAGGAGTTGAATAATTTGCGCTTCAGTTAAATTCCCCGGAGACACATTAAAATACAAATTACTTGCAAGTTTTATACCCTGTACTTGATTTCCAAAATAGATAGAATTCACATACATTTGTAAAATTTCTTCCTTGCTTGCGTGCAGCTCCAGTCCAAAAGAGTAGACCATCTCTTGCAGCTTATTTTTTATCGTACGATCGGATTCGTGATTGAGTAAAATCTTTACCAACTGCTGAGTGATAGTGCTGGAAGCAGTTGATTTCTCCGTGAACACAGCAAATATCGCACGCAACGTGCTCATGGGATTTACACCCGGATGAAGGTAAAAATATTTATCTTCCTTTGCAATCAAAAGCTTGGCTATTTTCGCAGGAATAACATCAGCGCTATACACGGCATAAAAACCATCTGCATTTGGCAAAATCTGAATTATTTCGCCGTTACGATCTTCGATCAAAGTTGATTCTCTAGATTCAAAAGCTACTAAAAGCTGGCTTGCAATCGGCAATGACAAGAGCCAAAAAAGACCAATCAAAATCAACAGCGATCCTATAATAACCGACAGAATCTTTACCCTTTTGATCATAATAAGTTTTAGTTCCGGAGTTGTTAAATTTGTAACTGAGCGATAAATTGTGCGCCGATTTCAGCTGTATATGTGTTCGCTCTCTCCGCCTGCACCGCCAAAATTCTAAAAATATTTTCTGCTATTGATGCTCTGGATTTTCCACGAGATGCATTAAACAACGCTCCGCGCTCCTCCAAAATACCCAACTTCTGCCCAAGCGCTACATATTGATAGAACCAATCGCTTTCATGTACGTCAACATATGTCGGCTGCTCCTGACCAAGTGTCAGCCCATAACTTTTAACCATCATCTTGAGTGCTTCGACTTTGTTTACCGTCTGCGCCGGCCTAAAACTTCCATCAGAATATCCATCAACCCAGCCTTGTGATTTCGCATAACAAACGTATCTTGCGAACCACTCTTCATTCACATCTGTGAAACAATTTCTATATCTGTTTTGATCCGGATCAATACCCTGCCCCCCTAGGAGGAGCTTAAGTAATTCTGCACGATTTACATCATTTTCCGGTTTAAACGTTCCGTCCTCGTACCCTTCGATAACCCCCTCTCCACTCAAATAAGTAATCGCCATATAAGACTTGTGAGTACCGCCAATATCCGAAAAAGCTCCCTGACTCATAACTGTGTCATTTACCGTCTGAGTCGGCGATGGTTGTGGCTCACCTTGAACATCCGGAAACCCACTCAATTGATTTAAAAATCCATATATGTCGAGACCTCTACCAAAACCACCTTTGTACTCAAGTGCTAAATTTGTATCCAAGAGGATTCCACTTTCGAGTAGTGCAGTTTTTAAATCTTCCATACCCTTCTTTGGAAAAGCACTTTTCGCCAGGGCCAAGGCTCCTGCAATCTGTGGAGTCGCAAAAGAAGTACCATATGCATATCCATATGTTTTTCCATCAGAAGAAAACTCGGCAACACTAGTAGAATAAACCGCTTCACCGTAAGCTGAGATATCTATACATTTACTTCCATAGTCAGAAAAAACCGAATTACTCAACTGCGAATTTATAGATGCAACACCAACTACCCAGTCACCACTTCCATCATTGCAAACAGGTGAAATAGGCGTTTTATCAAAATTGCGCCCATAGTACTTCTGAGCCTTGGACAGCTCTTGATTACCATTGCCGGCTGCAACAATTACAAAAACACCTCTGTCATGTGCATACTCCATAACCTGATCGTATGAAGGATCAAAAATCGGATTATTACCAAATCCGGTCAAACTCATATTTATGATATCTGCACCATTATCAACCGCATATCTAACTGCATTGTAAACTGCATTACCTGAGCAATTTTCCAATCCACATACGGTTAGCGGCATTATTTTGGCACCCGGAGCTATCCCGGCTATACCTATTTGATTATTAGCTTTTGCCGCAATCACTCCGGCAACCAAAGTCCCATGATCTCCCTTTGGACTTAAGTCCGTACCGTTATCTCGAAAATTATATCCATTCACATCATCAATATATCCATTATTATCGTTATCGATACCGTCTCCTTTTATCTCATCAATATTTTGCCATATTGCATGTTTAAGATCCGGATGAGACATATCCACCCCATCATCCAACAACGCAACAACGACACCAGCTCCTCGCGTCTCAAAAGCACTCCATGCTTTATCAACATTTGCATTGAATAAGTAAGTTTGCAAATGAGAGAATTCATCGTTTGAAAGCCCTGTGTGAGAATTAATATCAAAAACCACCTGACTTCCATTACTCCTTTTTATAGTCATTTTTGTCGTAGGATTTTTGAGCTCCGGAACTATGAATGTGATTTCCCCGGTTGTCCATGGCTGTACCTGTGAAACATATACGTCATCCAGTTTTAGAATTCCCATTGTGTTTCCAAAATAATATCCGGTAACGGTTACTGTCTGCCCGGCGGTAAGTGAAAAGATCTGATTCCCCCTATCGTCATACAATTTACCTATAGTTGGTAATACTGTTACAGTATCTCCCTTAGCATCTTCCGTATAGAGACCTGACCCATTTAATCTAACAATATGCGACTCACCCTGAGATGGCATACCCAAAACATTCATTGTAAATTTTATTTCAGTATCAGTCCAAGTCGTAATACTATCCTTGTTTATACAAAGCTTGCCCCAGCATACTTGAGAATATTGAGTCATTTCGTCTCCAAACCCATTTCCATTGATCGTCACGGTATCTCCAAATGAAAATTGTTTCGGCACAACACCGGTTATATTTGCATTTCTCGCATCAGACGTGGCATATTGAGAACTCGCCGCATTGACTGTAAATGGAGTAAAAATCATAAAAATCGCACTAACTATAAATCCTCGAATCATCATGTTTTTTATATTCGGACTAAATGCTTTGAGTTTTTTTTCTACATTTCTGTGCTTTTCATATTTTGTAATTTCCCATGTGTACGTAACGCAAATTAGCGATATCAAATAAAACACGAATTGTTTTGATAAATACATTTCTACCACCATCGACCCTCCGAATTCTACATTTGCAATAAATTGAAGTAACAACGTGAAAATCAAAATCACAGATACATGTGCGCATTGATCAATCACATAAAGTTTGAACGAATTTGCCGGAGTTTTTTTTTCAAGCTTTATTTTTTCCTGATCTATAAAAAAATGCACCACAACTATCCCGAGTATTCCAAGTAACGTATATAAGCCACCGCTCGACATAAATATATATGGTGATAACAATATACACGTCACCACAAAATGAATCGAAACATGAGCCAAGATCCCTTTGTTCTCGCGTTTTTTCCAAAGAAGTAGTTTTGCCGGCTGTAACAGGAAATCACCTATCAAATGTGCAAACAATAAGTATAAAAAAAGATGAAGGCCGTCACGAAATACTATTGAAAATGTTTCCATAATAACAAATTATTGATCATTCTTTCTTTGCTCAGCCTCAGCCCTAACAGCATTGACCTGAGCACGTAGGAAATATTGTTTACTTAGTGTATGTGCAATGTTTTCATTACTTGCAACGAGCTTAAAAAACTCTTCCTTTTTTAAAATAACTACTTCTGTGTCCTCCAGAGTCTCTACCGATGCCATCCGCGGCACATCATCAAACAACGCCATCTCTCCAAAGAAATTAAATGGACCAAAAACAGCTATGTCATTCGCATTATCATCAAAAATCCTCACCTTCCCACTCTTTACAATATATAGTGCATCCCCCGTATCACCTTTTGAAAAAATACAATAATTAGCCGGATAGTACATCATCGTTATCTTATCAATTATCTCTTTATGAGCCTCTTCGTTCAGGTCTTTGAACAGCGGAACTTTTTGTAATAGCGGGAGGATTGTATTGTAGTCGTTCATATAAATAACATTAAATGTTAATTTCACGCTGTAATTGTGCGGCAATTATAGCCTATCGAAGTGTCCAAATTGAATAGCATACCCTTTGACGATTGGCGGCTTTTATGGTAAAATTATCTTAGTAAGATATAATAAACTATATGCACGAATGGGATTTTACAACAAAGGTGACCGTATATGGCGTTGCTATAGTAATAGTTGTCTCCGCTCTGACTCTCCTAATATTTGGAGATAATACGTTGTCCGGAGAGGCTCTTCATGGTGACATACTTCATTCGAATTTTGTTATGCCACATGTGCCAGGGCATTAGTTTATAGCGTTCTTCCCTCCGAAAACTCAACTGTCTTTTTTCACCGGAAATGTTTTCATGAAACTCCCCATTACCCTCGCGCAAACTCACATGCATAAACCCATCCCTGCAATCTAACAAGGAAATATTGAAACGGCTTATACAAGCCCAGTTCGACCACTTTTTCCCCGGGGATTTTACCACCTTCCTTTCCCCGAGTGCCTTTCGCTCCTCGACTTTTTCCCTCAAGGATTTGTGACTTCCATTTGCCCCGGGATCTCCCGTTTTCCCCGAGGATTTCGCTTCCTTCCTTTCCCCGAGTGCCTTTCGCTCCTCGACTTTTTCCCTCAAGGATTTCGCTTTCCCTCCTATTTCCACCGAGTATATCTCGACCAAACACTACTTTTTTCCACGGGAAAAAAGTTTAAGTTGACAGGGGTTTTTACAAATTAAATATCTCACATATTTATCGCTATGATGCGGGAGGGGATTTTTTTGATAATTTTTGTGTCGCGCGCGCGTACGCGCGCGCCTGTACCCACCCGAACGCTCCATCGCTTTTATTTTTCTTTACACCTGTTCAGCCGCACTCGAAAATGTTGTAAAATAGCTTTCCTCTGCGGTTTTAGACTGGTTTTTGTTCGCAAAAAATGTTAGTATTTGTTTCCAATATTTCCTAAATATAAAAAATATGAATAATCAAAAATCAGGCGAGCTCAGAGCGAAAAATGATCTTCATAAATCAAACGAAATTGTGAGAAAGAACGATTTTTCGGCCACGAAAGAGCTTCATAAAAAATTTATTTCCCTTGGCAATCAACGAAATAAAATTACTCACGAACTTATCCTTCTGATTCCCGAGATCTATAAAAAAGAGATTTATAAATCTTATGGTTGCGCGAATATTTACGAATACGCCGCGCGATTTGGCGGTGGACTCTCCGCCGGAGTCGTGGATAAAGTTATAAAAGTTGAAAAAAAATTAAGTGAAGTCAGTTGTCAAAATTTGTTTGAAACCGTGAGAGAGCAAGGAGTTCACAAAGTCGCGATGGTGGCTTGCTTTGCGACAAAAGAAAACGAGAAAGAGTTGATAAAAGTGGTCGAAAACCTGCCAAAGGCGGCGGTTCAGGAGTATTCGAGGGAAATGCGAGGTAAAATCTCACGCGCACCGATGAAAATTGAGCTCGACGGCGTGATGCGATATCAACTTGAAAAAATGAAACAAAAAATGAAGGTGCAATCTAACAAGGAAATATTGAAACGGCTTATACAAGCCCAGTTCGACCACTTTTTCCCCGGGGAAAATTTTGAAGAGGTGGAGGATGACGGGGAAATTGCGGAGGTTGTGAGCAGTGGGGCTGAGGCGGTGGATCGTGGAGCGGAGACGGTGGACGGTGGGGCTGAGGCGATGGGTTGTGGAGCGGAGCTTGTGGTGATGGATGGAGCGGTGGTGAATTGTTGGGATGTGGTTGCGGATGAGGTGGTGAATCGTGAGGCAAAGGCGGTGAAGAAATCTAAAAAAATCACTCGTTACATCCCAAAACAAAAAAGAACAGAAACCCTCACAAAAACAGGTGGCAGGTGCAGCAGTCCGAATTGCGAAAGGCCGGCAACGGAGTTTCATCACGAAAATGGCTATGCGAAGACCAAATCTCACGACAATCTCATAGCGCTGTGCAAGCTTCATCATAAGATTATACATGCGGGAATATATCGCGAGCCTACAAAAACAGATCTGCTTTATTTGGAACACAGGAAACTGGCACTTGAGTAGATTGGGTTGTGGGTGAGGGCTTGTGGTGAGGGATTTTTTTCCAGTGGGGTTTTGATAGCTCATCTTTCAATTGCCATACAGGTCAATGTTTTGTTAAAGTTAAACTCGAATTTAATTAACAAAACACAAAGTGGAAAATCAGCAGTACGACCATATTCATACAGAAAAAAAATGGAGGAAAAATTGGGAATCACGCGATGCATTCAAAGCGGATGATATGAACAATGGAGGTGATCCAAAGGATGAACGGCCAAAGCACTATATCCTCGACATGTTTCCCTACCCATCCGGAGCCGGTCTTCATGTGGGACATCCGGAAGGATACACAGCTACAGACATCATAAGTCGATACAAAAGAATGCAAGGATACAATGTGCTCCATCCTATGGGTTGGGATGCTTTTGGATTACCTGCAGAAAATTATGCAATCAAGACAAATGTTGCCCCTGAAAAATCAACTCGCGGAAATATAGAAAATTTCACACAACAAATAAAAGCCCTCGGATTTAGTTATGATTGGGAGCGAGAAATCGCAACCTGCGATCCAAGTTACTACAAATGGACGCAATGGTTTTTCTTGCTTCTTTACAAGAATGGGCTTGCGTACAAAAAAGAAGCGGCAGTTAACTGGTGCAATGACTGTATGACCGTACTCGCCAACGAACAAGTGATCGACGGCAAATGCGACAGATGCCAAAACGAAGTGATACAAAAACATTTGGCACAATGGTTTTTCCGCATTACGGATTTTATAGAGGATTATATAAATCCTACTACCGGCCGCGTTACACGCGGCCTCATCAGCGGACTCGATACTATCGACTGGCCCGACTCTACGAAAGTTGCACAACTAAATTGGATTGGGAAATCAGTTGGAGCAGAAGTTGAATTCAAAATTGCAAATTCGGCGGAAGCATTAACTATTTTTACAACCAGGCCAGATACACTTTTTGGCGCTACATTTATGGTTATCGCACCAGAACATCCACTTGCGGAAAAAATCACAACTGAGGCACAAAAAAAAGAAGTTGAAAAATATATCAAAGCCTCAAGTATGCGCACTCAACTAGAAAGACAAAGTGACACTACAAAAACAGGAGTCTTCACTGGAGCGTATGGTGTTAATCCAGTAAATGAAGCAAACATACCTATATATATAGCTGACTATGTTTTCATGGGATACGGAACCGGAGCTATCATGGCAGTACCAGCTCATGATGAACGGGATTTTGAATTTGCAAAGAAATATGAGATTGAAGTTAAGTGTATAATTCAACCAGATACAGAAGATAATGTAGAAGATATACTCAGCGGGAATACATGCTTCACTGGTGATGGTCTATTAATAGATTCTGAATTTTTAAATGGCCTGAATGTTGAAGACGCAAAAGCAAAAATGATCGAGTGGTTGGAGAGCGAAAAAGTCGGTACACGCAAAACAACATTCCGCCTCCGTGACTGGCTGATTTCTAGGCAAAGATATTGGGGAGCACCGATTCCGATTGTGTATGATGCGGAAAGAAAAGCTCATGTGGTGAAGGAAAAAGATCTTCCGATTATTTTGCCAACCGATGTGGATTACAAACCAAAGGGGACTTCTCCACTTGGAAGTTCAAAAGAATTTAAGACGCGAGCGAAAGATTTGTATGGTGAAGGATTTGAATTTGAGATTGATACCATGGATACTTTTGTTTGCTCAAGTTGGTATTTTTGGAGATTTATGGATCCAAAAAATGAAAAACTTTTTGCAGGAAGTAAAGCTTTGAAAAAATGGGGACAAGTAGACCTATATGTAGGTGGAGCTGAACACACTGTGCTGCATCTGCTTTATGCAAGATTCTTCTGTAAAGTTTTACATAAACTTGGATACATCGATTATGATGAGCCATTTTACAAACTTCGACATCAAGGAATGATCCTTGGAGAAGATGGTGAGAAAATGAGTAAATCAAAGGGGAATGTTATCAATCCAAATGAAATTGTTGAAAAATACGGAGCTGACACTCTACGCATGTACGAAATGTTCATGGGACCATTCAAAGATATGAAACCATGGAATACAAATGGAGTAGTCGGAGTATATAGATTTGTTCAGAAGGTTTGGAAGCTGTCGATTGGCGTAAAAAAAGATGGCTTTGCTATGAATGATAAATGTGAAATATCGCGCCACAAAACAATTCAAAAAGTAACCGGCGATACGGAAGAATTTAAATTCAATACTGCAGTAAGTCAGATGATGATTTATGTAAATGAACTTACGATGCATGGTGCTACTCACGAAGACATGAAAGCATTGCTTCTCGTTCTTGGGATTTATGCGCCACATATGTGTGCGGAGCTCTGGGGAAAACTAGGATTTGAAAAAGAATTCGGACATCTCGATACCCAAAAGTGGCCGGATTTTGATGAAGCACTTTGCGTCGATAGTGAGATCGAATTTGCAATCCAAGTTAACGGGAAACTACGTGGAACTTTCACCGCATCAAAAGATATTTCAAAAGAAGATGCTATAAAAACAGCCAAAGAAGTCGAGAATGTTGCAAAATTCCTAGAAGAAGGCGAGATCGTAAAAGAAATCTATATCCCGGGGAAATTGATTAGTTTTGTAGTGAAATAACTACTCCCCTCCGGAATAGCTCATGATTTCATCGTGTACTCCCGTTGAAACAGTGGTTTGGAGGGTTATTGACCTTTGCGAGACCGGGAGCTGATCTATTCGTGGATCATTGATTGTCACAGTCATTACAATCGTAACGTATGGCTGTATTATTTGTGGGAATTCATCGTAAGCTTTGTGAGGATCTTCTATAGGTGCGATATAAAAACGAAGATCTGTTATGTTTAAATTGTATGGGGAAATAGGTGCGAAATCTTTGTATAAAGTATCATACGTGTCATCGTCATTCAAATCTTTAAGTTGCCCCGATGTGACGCTTGGCAGAGATCCTGTAGGATCCTGGCAGATGAAGCCATCGGCACACATCCATGTGTCACGCACGCCATCATTGTTTGTGTCAGAGCCTGTCATTCTCAACATTGAAACCACATTGCTCGCACCAAATTGCTCAAGGGTAAAAATCGTCTTCGTAAGTCCATCTCCACTCATGAGAAATAACTTATCTACTTCATGTGCAGCCGTTGCACTTGTTGGGCAGGGGGCTTGAGAATATACGAACATCTCACTTGTACTGTCGCAAACTGCAGACGCTTGAGTTGCCGCAGTGGACATCGAACTGGTGTACGGATTTGTACCTGTTGCATAATCTTCTGTGTCTTCAAGTGAAGGAAGCTGCCCTGCTGGAGGATTACAGCTGAGCTGATCTAACCTTGCAACGAAAGCTGGATTCGACCCATACTGGCAATATGTACCAATATCATTCGCCCCTACTCCTTGGGCCAATAAGTCAGCTAAATTTGAGCCCTGAGTTGAGAGAGAATTTGCCACCATACCCGGATTGTAAAAACGCATAGCATAACTGGAATAATGTGAGCCAAGATTCCATGGTGTAGACGTCCCAACTTCACCATTTAACACGTAATAATTATAATATTCAGGATAATCGATTGTACTGTTTTGAATTTCACGAGCTATGCGCTCAAGCGTGGATTTAGATTCAAATTGCAAAACGTTCGTCAATTCTATGTAGGTATTGAGGCGTGTGATATTGAAGAAAATTCGAAGACTCATCGAAATCACCATCATAAGTATGGATGATGCAATTAGGAGTTCTATCAAGGTAAACGCTTTTTTGTATTTCATGCTGTTTTTATTTTGGCGAGCTTACGTCTTTTTGATTATACACACATTTAATGTATTTTTGAAAATCGATTTATGATAATATCTTGCCTGAACCCTAATTTGCTCATGTTTTCAAAATTCACCAACAAAAGAGCGGAAACAATTCTCGAGGTAACCATTGCACTTTTTATCATAGGTGTTGGGATTACCGTGTCGAGTATGGTACTCAACCGTTCTTTGAACGTGACTGCACAAAACAAGTTATGGCTTGAAGGAGTTTATTTTGCAAAAGAAGGACTCGAAGGTGTGCGCAATTTGAGTGATACAAATTTACTGCGATATTCTGACCCTGGATGTTGGAAAACTATAGAAACGGCAGATGTGTGCGATCCTACTACTCCTAATGGCAGTCCAATGATGGCAAATAGTGAGGAAACGAATTTTTATTCAATGTTCTTTGATTATGTCGACTTCACTTGGAGTTTGGTTGAGGCGAATTCTGCAAATGATTGGGAGGATAATGCAATTATCGCTCGCCTACCAAATGAATATTCTATTTTTAAAAAATATCTAGGGCCAAGCGAAACTCTACCTATATATATAGGACAAACCACTGGAGCGGAAAATACGTTTTTTTATAGGAGGATACATGTGGAGTCTATAACATTAGATGTTGACCAAGATGATAGTGATGAAGTTCTGATGGTTACAAGTGAAGTGAAATGGCCATACAGAAATAAGGTGTTTCACTATGAGACAAGTACAGAGCTAAATCAGACGCAATAGGTCTTGCGATATTTGGAGCTTGTGGCTTCGCATCGGCGTTTTTCGGTTTGTTGTCACAGTCGTGACAACAAATTTTGGGCGTTTTTTTGGCTTAGGTGACCTGCAAATGAAATTGCATAAAAAAACATGTTGTATTCTTGATAAGAAAGTTTCAACATGGTGGCGATGTTAAGCATATAACCCTCTCTCGTATGCAGACACGAAAGTTTTTGATCTCGGCGATTTTACCACTCTCTATAGTGATTGTTCTTTCATGGGCGATGATAGATGCTTTGTTGATGACAAAACCACGAGTCGCATACGCGGCAACTATACCTATTTCCAGGATGACTACCGATAGCATACTCGAGGAAGCAAATGATTTAAATCATGGGAATATCGAAAAAATCAAATTTCTAAAC
>JAUYJN010000042.1 GCA_030700255.1 Candidatus Peregrinibacteria bacterium
TTATTGTACAATCCCTCCTTCCGGGAAGAGTTTTTGTACAAGATAACGTACAAAATCTGTGCACGTGCACACTTCCACATGATCAAAATTCATTAAATTTGTTTTCGTACGTTTGGATTTTTTAGATTTCAGCATCTACATGCTCTCGAACATACTTTTGATTGCCCAATTTGTTTCAAGAACCGCAGGCGACTTGACAAATTCAGCCCAGATGGTGTACCCTTGCGTCTAATTACATTTTAAGTATATTAAAATGAGAGGAAATCATAAAAAACCTATTCTAAGTGTTTGTATAACACAAGGAAAAAGAGATCGTGTACTAATAGAAAGTGTTGATAAGCTAGTTCCGCAAAAAAGCTTACTACAAAAATTAGCTTTACCTGGAGCTTTAATGGCAGCTATTTTAGCATTTGGATTTCGAGATGAATTAAACGACTTAATAAATAGCCAAAGAAATCCTGAAGAAATACCACTCAACGAAAGAATAGATGCATATCCTGGAGAAGAGATTGGTTGGGAAATAGATGACGGAAGCGCCTATCCACAAATAACTGAAAAGGAAGCCGAGGTTAGATTCGAAGATGAAGCACATTCTTCAAAAACAGCTTTTTCAGCAAGTAATTCGTCTCTTCGAGCCCAAACGGGAGAATAGAACAGAAAAATACTATAATACCGACCACTATACTCGCACAAAGTGCGAGTATTTGATTTAGTGAAGAAACTTCTGCAAAAGCTATAAGATAAATATTCATGAAATATACAGCAATTCCCATGATTATCCCTGCAAATAAAATAGCCCCTACTCTTCTCAGATCAAAAATTTGCATACCTGATAAGAATTTTGATCTCAAGAATATCACCAATAAAACCATGTTCAGAAGTGAAGTTAAGCTAGTCGCAAGTGCTATACCATAAACACCAAGCTCTAGGGAAAGTGCGAAATAAAAGTTCAATCCGATATTTAAAATCATAGCACTAACACTTATCAAAACAGGAGTAAGTGTGTTTTTGAATGCATAAAAAGTTCGTGCAAAGACAGGAATCAAACTTTGACCAAGCAGCCCTATAAGAAAGAAAGCCAGCGTATTGCCGGTAAGCAAAATATCATTATCTGTAAACGCACCATTGCCAAGAATCACATCTACGATTTGAAATCGAAGCACAAAAAGACCAACTGCGGCAGGTACTACAAAATACAAAATACTTACAACTATTTTACCTAGATGATTTGCAAATTTTTTACGAAATTCGAGAGTTGGTTTGCCTGCTTTTTCTATATCAACCGCCATAGAGGAAAGTGTCGCAAAAGACGCAATAGCAAACGAAATACCCACCATCCCCATCGGCAAACTATTCAAATTTACGGCATAATTTAAAATTGTAATACTCCCGGTAGCTAACAATGAACCAACCAAAGTATCAAAAATCAAATTCACCTGCATGACTGACATGCCCAAAATACGCGGAATAACCAGACGAATCATCTTACGTAAATACGGATCTTTCAAACAAACAAAAGGCCTGTATCTAAATTTCAGTGCCAATACCCCGGGAATTTGAATAAGTAAATTTAAAAATGCACCAACGATTACACCTCCGGCAACAGCAAAAACCCCATACTGCTGCGCAAAAAAATATATACCTAAAATAATACCAATATTATAAAAAATCGGTGCGATAGCTATATAAAAGAATTTATCAAAAGTATTTTGAGCCGCCTGCAAGACAGCACTAATACCAAAAAATATTGGTGAAACAAGCATTATCCTCGTAACTAAAATAGTGAGCGGAAAATCTCCTCCGGTAAAACCAGGGACTAAAAATCGAACAATGAAAGGAGCAAACAAGAAAGCAATACCTCCAAATAAAATAACTGCACAAAGAACAACATTCAAAACGTTTGAAACAAATAGTGAGCCACCTTCATCAAGAGTTTTACCTTTACCATGCATCACTTCAGTCAATACAGGCACAAAAGCCGCGGACACAGCGCCCATAATCAAAATAGCATATATAAAGTCAGGAATTCGAAATGCAGCATAATAAACATCAAGATTAAAAGCCCCTTCTCCTTGAGCTCCAAATGTACCGGCAAGCAGATGGTCACGAACAACCCCGAGAAGTCTACTCAAAAGAGAAGAAAACCCCAATATAAATGCGCTTTTATAGAGAAGTGATTTCGTCATAAGTTCGCCTTTTTTAGTACTTTTAGAAAGATCGTTTTTCTGGTATACTATAAAGATTATTATATACAAATAAAACAGCAAATGTTCGGCAAAATAAACCTAATCAAAACATTTGGGGTAGGAAGCAGCTCATTCTCTAGAATATCTGTGTCTTGGCTAGTAAATTTTTTCTACAGATTTAGCTTTATGCTTGGGTGGACTGTTATAACGGCAATTTTTGTAAATAGAATCGGAATAGAGTCATTACCATTTCTATTTATAGGAAATGCAATTCTTGTAATGTGCGGGACTTTAGTCTTCTCTGAACTAATAAGATTTATCAACAAAGCAACTCTAATTACGGTAACTTTGATGATAGCAGCAGTGATATTATTCTCCGCAGCAACATTCATATTACCACGCAGCGAATTATGGTTTTTGATAACAAGCCTCGTTGGAATAAGCCTCTTCCTCGGACAACTAAATATACTAATACAACTCTTCATCGAAGATATGTTCACGCCAATAGAAAGCGAGTCTGCATTTCCGGTTATTGAAACGTCAGAAACTATAGGAGGTATCGTCGCCGGTATCGTACTGACATCGCTTGGTAGCTTTATAGCACCGTACAAATTTCTTTATTTACTCATAATTATTTCATTTTTAATAATACCAACAATAGCTGTTTTTAAACGCAATTGTCACAATGACCTTCCAAATTTAAATTTACACAAAAAAGAAAAACTAAGAGAAATTAGTAAATTACAAAGGATCGAGGAAGGCTGGGCTGAAATAAAAAAAACCAGCTTCTTACAAGGAGTTGTAGTTATCATATTGTGCCAATTTATCATTTTCAATCTTGTTGAGTTTCAATATACCAAAGCGATCCAGCAAAAAGTATACAATGCCCATGAGGAGACCATAGTAATGGACACTGGAATACAACTAGCCTCCACAGAATATGCAACAACGGACGAATCTCATGCGACATTCATAGAAAACTCTAAACTGGAAAAAGAACTCGCTTATACGCTCGGATTTTTCCAGATGATAATAAGTGCATTTGCATTATTAATGCAACTTTTCGTTGCAAGTAAAATCATAAAAAAAATCGGTATCATACAAAGTATACTCGTACATCCATTGCTTATGATTGCAAACTTTTCAATTATGACAATGCATTTCAACATCTCTACTGCATTTATATCAAAAACAGGATTTGAAATGACTAGATCGATTTTTCAAAATGCATACTTAACAAGCTATTATTCATTGAGAGAAGAAGTACGTGAAGAAATAAAAGAATTTATGGAAGGTATCATAACTCCACTCGGAGCAATAATCGGTACTGGATTTATATTTCTATTTGAATATTTATTACATGACAGTCAAATAACTCTCGGTATCAATATCGCAATGTTGGCGGTCGCATTTGTAATGTCATACGTGATCTACAACTCACAAAAAGAATACACGAAGGTAAGTAGCCATGCATTGAAACTAATAGACAACACTGCCGACAAATTAAACTCAATAGAATTGCTAAGCCAAAAGGGACACAGGGACTCCGCTAAAATATTGATGAAAGCATTGGATAGTCCTATCGAAAAAAATATAGTAAAAATTAAAATCCTTGAAGCCCTAGGGAGAATAAAAGATGGAGACGCTATCCCAATGATAATTCGATATATCGACAATCCAAACCCGGAAGTTCAGATGGCGGCAGTCAATGCTCTTTATCAATATAAACAAATAAATAAACATCTTTTTCAAAATGCATTCGCTAAATTCAGAATCGTAACGGCGCTAAAAAATCTATTTGAAAGAAACGCACCAATAGAAACAAAAGAAGTAGTGATAAAAATACTCACAAGGGTTAATCAACAAGCTACAGTAGAATATTTAATTGAATTACTGCGTATAGGCGGAGCAGAGTTAAAACGTGATTGTATTAAAGTAATGGCATGCTTCAAAGATACAAGCGCATCACATTTCATCCAAGGCTTCCTCATTTCTAATAATGTTGAACTTCGATGCTCTGCAATGACAGCAGTTTGGATAAATGATGAACATAAACAATTTATCAGAAAAGAACTCAAGTCATTATTGAAATCATCAAAAGACAATCATGTAATAAATGCGATGGAAGTTATAGGAGAATTACGCTTGATGGATTTCAAATCACATATCTTAGAATTAAGTAAATCAAAAAGACAAGCCATAGAAGAATCCGCTTTGAAAGTATTGATGCAACTAGAAGACAAGGATGCGATAGCTCCATTTATAAACTTGCTGCTAAATAGCAAACATAATTACAAGCAAATCAAAACGTACATGCAAAGTGAGCATATTAGTGAGAAATTCAAAAAACTAATAAATGCAAAACTTAATGATAAAGTCAGTATGCACATACATGGAATACTGCTTCAAAATAACAATAAAACATTATCAGAGTTCAGCCTCTATACATTAAAAGAACTTAAGCATTTCTATGATCTTATCGGCAAAGACAGAGAGGTTACGCATATTTCAGAGATAATCGACAAAACTTTAAAACCTCACATGAAGCGTTACAAAAACAAACTTAATCCACAAAACACTTAAATGAATTTCTACAAAATAAAAAGTAGTTTAATTTTGAAAGTAATCATACATATATTGCTTGTTATGTGTATAGCAACAATCGGACTACTTATATTACAAAAAACTAATAAAATAGATATTTCATTAGTCAGTGGACTTAGCATTATGATAATCACTTCCCTACTCTACATAATATTCATGTATATAGAATTCATTCGTCCAACAAAAAAGATACTCCATGAAATGAAAGCTCTTTTAACAGGGAAAAGATATAGAAGAGTAATTACTACGCGCGTAGATGAAATAGGTGTAATCGGACATTTCTTCAATGATATAACAAAAAACCTAGAACAAATATCCACAGATCTAAACGCTCACAGACGTATAACAAAAGAACTGGATATAGCTCATCAGATACAACAAAATCTCTTACCTCAATCAGCACCAAACGTAGACGAGCTGGATATTGTTGCAAAAACAAAACCCGCCGAAGAAATCGGAGGGGATAGCTTCGATTTTATGGACAAAGAAAACAATCTCTTCTTTTACATTGGGGATGTGACTGGACATGGCGTGCCGGCAGGACTGGTTATGATCATGGTCGATACTCTACTTGATACATTCATAGACAAAGAGATGAACTCAAAAGACGTACTTACAAACACAAACAAATATCTACAACCAAAAATATCGTCCACAATGTTTATGACGATGGTAATGTTCAGATGGGATAAGCAAAATAAAAAAATGTATTACACAGGTGCGGGACATGAGCACGTCGTTATATATCGCCAAAGTACACATAAATGCGAATCATATCCTGCTGGAGGAATAGCTCTTGGTATGGTGCCTGATAATTCGAAAATGCTAATTGAAAAAGAAATCGACTTTCAATCGGGGGATACATTAATACTTTATTCTGATGGAATAACTGAAGGAGAAAATTCAAACGGCGAATTATATGGACTTGAAAGATTAAAAAAAGCTGCTGAGAAATTCGGCAACCTACCAAGTTCAAATTTAATTTTTGAAAGTATCTCAAAAGACTTCAGTTCATTCATCGAAGGGCACATTCAAGATGATGACATGAGTATTATGATTGTAAGAAGGAAGTGATAAAACTACTTAATAAGCTCTCCAACTATATCATCCAAACTATGTTCAGCCTTAAGCCTATTTTGCCAAAAGATTTATCTTAATTTCCATATCGAACCCGAGACTTTTCAACGCAAGCCCTGAAATAACATTGAATTTTGACGCATCTTCACCATCAGGTAAAAATCTATATTTCTCAACAAAAGCAACTGAAAGAGAAAGCCCAGGTCCAAGCAGCTCTTTCATCGACTTCCCGACACCATCAATATCACCAGAAACCAGGACATGTGTCATCTCAGTCCCAACAACACTTACGAAAGCTTCTTTTGATTTTTTCAAATCCTCCAAAAGCAAATCAGGTTTTTCTTTAAATTTATTTAAAGCAATCATATTACTATCAACAACATCCTTCCCCAAAAATGAAAACCAAGTAATAAATCCTCCACGAATATTTATAAGAAAAAAATTCTTAACCTTATCAAAATTCAAAGGAATATTACGAAGTAGGCTCAAAGATTCAGGCTCAAGAAAAACAGGCTTAAGCCCACAGGAATTTTTGATAACTTCATAATACTGGTCAATTATAAGCCTTCGCACAGCGACAACAAAAACAATCTGTTTATCCACATGACTAGAGACGTGATAATCATATTTGATTTCATGCAAAGGCACTGGGATAGTCTCCCCAACCAGCCTTTCAAGCTCCGCATCAAATTCTTTACCTTTAAGAGCTAAAGGTAAATGAAAAAGATACTCATAACTTTGAGACTCTTGGAAAGCAACAAAACATTTTTTAGAAATAATTGGATTAGGTTTGATTTCAGCCAAAAACCTTTTAATACCCTCACTAAGAGGCTGCTCTTGTAAGATTTCCCCATCTTTCACAACGCCAGCATTGAACCTCTTCTCACCAATAGCAAGGACTTGCGGAGCCTCAGGCCTCCCATCGAGCTGCAGAGCCTGTATAAACTCATCAGTTATATACAATGCAAACGGCTTACCAGGAATCAAATTTTTTAGAAATTCAAGCATAATTTTAATCAGTTATCTCACTCCAAGAAGTAATCACGAACTCAGGCGACAAAGTAACAACAGCTTCTATTTCCCTATCATAATCAGTGCCATACGTAGCCACAACATTTATTGTACGCGTACTTCCATGACCTGTCACAACTATAATACAGGAGATATTCCCCAATGTTAAAACTTCTCCAGTATATGAGCTACTATTATTCAATCCCAACAGTCCTTCATCAAGACACCCATCAGTGCCTGAGAAAATCTCAAGAGATTTATTTTGATGTGCTCCAGTTTGAGTTTCATCAATACCTTTGAGAGTTGCGCTCATCGCAATAAGAAGTATAACTGCAGATACAATGATAATAACTATAAGTGTCGCAATTCCTCGTCTATTTGTATATGCATTCAAATTCATAATATTTATTATTTTTCACGAATAGATACCGCGGTCTCGAAACTCAAATTACGATCACGCAAAGGATCTTCCCCAGTTGTAATATGCACAAGTGTTATTTCAATATTAATATTAGCAGGTTCGGTATCACGAGTAAGGTTCGTAAGTACAAAATTCGTTAAATTCACTTTATCACTTGTAATATCCACCGCAGGATCGGTCCCATCTTGCATACGTAATTTTGTTATACTAATAACCTGGCCACCTACAGTTACATCCTTAGCATAAGTATCAAAAACGACATCAGTATTCGGACCAGAAAGATCCAAAGTCAAGACGCCTGGGCTCACACCAAAAGTCGAACTACCTATTACTACATCCTCAGCAGCATGTATTTCTTGCGTTATCTTCTCAAGTACAAACCGACCATTCTGAGTTAACTCCGAAGACACATCGACCTTCACACCAGAGCCAATAACAGCCCAAGCAAATGTAATAACAGATACAAGTACTCCCGAAGCAATTGCTACGTAAATGATCAATTCAATTAATGTAAATCCTTTATTTCGCATATGGTATTGTTATATTTTCAAGTATAGGAGTAGTTGTTCCATCCCCAAGGAACAAAGCCTGAAGCTGAATCCAACGTTTATTAGAGGCTGCGTTAATAATAGTCCCTGATGTCGTATAGTAAGTCGCAGTCGTGCCGTCAGGGCCTATCCAATCAGCATCAGAAAGGCTCTCCTCAGAATTAGCAGAACGTAATTGAAATTTTATAGTTCCTGTACCACTCTGTGTCCATAAAATATCTGTATAAATTGTAGAGTCAGAGCCACTATCAAATGCTTGCGATATAAATGTCCCCCACTGCGCATATTGAGTACCTGGCCCTGATGGGACACCACCTGCATACACAACTTGCAAAGTATGGGTATTATCATCGGAACCAACGTAAATATAAGCCCCCTGAAACCATATCGCCCCAGTATTATAAGAACCAAGCAAATCTATAGTGGCCTCAATTGTATATGTCGTTAAATCAATGATTGTAAGCTCCTCATTTCCTTGAGCTCCAGTTGCAATATAAGCTCTATCTCCCTCAGTATATAAATCGCGCATATCAGCACTACCAGTATCTACAGAACCAAGAAGAGTAATGGTACCGGTAGGGTCACTCACATCGAGTGCGAAAAACTCATCATTTACACCACTACCATCACGAATGATATAAGCAACAGTTCCAACGACATGTAATGCCGTATCACTAGATGACCCAGGAAGATCGTACGAATTAATATTCGCATAATCACTCAAACGTATAATCATCAATTCAGCCGTATTAGCTTCGGTAGTAATATAGGCATAATTACCATCTACAAAAATGCTATTCACATCGCTATTAATTTCCAACTCAACAATTGGAGTACTTGAGATACTTTCAGGATTGCTTACATCGTATGCAAACAACTCATTACCATTACCATCCCTCTTAGATCCAATATAAAGAGTATTATTTTTTACAAATACAGCATTAGCATCATCCGCACCTGGAAGATCAATAGTATCCACTTTCGTATAGTCAGATAAACGAATCACCATAACTTCTTCATCAACATGATTCGTAGCTAAATATGCATAATTACCATCTACAAAAATTTGATTACCATTTACACTAAGCTCAAATGAACCCAATTTAGTAATATTACCATTCCCAACATCAGACACATCAAGAACTATGAATTCTGCTCCAGCACTAGTTTGATTTGTGACCATATAGAGAGTATTACCGACCAAAAATATATCATTTACATCAGAAGAACCATCAAAATCAAATGAAGTCAAAATAGAAGGAGTAGACCAATCACTAATAACATCGAACTCCAATTCACCATCCAAAGTATTAGTAATAACAAGACTGTTCAAAAATCCATTTGTAAAATCAAGGACAGAAGAAAGAATCCACGATGAGCTCTGCCAATCTGTAAAACGTGAAGTCATTGTCAAAGAATTTGGCACTCCAGTAGTAACCTCCCACGATACATTCACGGCTACATCTTTCCGGTCTGGACTAATCTCAGTAACAATAATGGAACGAGTATAAGCACCAATTGTGTCAGATGTACCAATAAATTCCCAATATCCATTTACTCGACTTAGCCCATGTGCCCCAACAGTTAAGTTGGTCCAATCGAAGTCACGTATTGAACGTACAGCTTCAACACCTTGCTGAGCTATAGCAGTTGCCTCTAAACGACCTTCAGAACGAAGAGTCCCAGTATGACTTCCGAGTGACATAACCACAACAGAAGTTGCAATAAGTATAAACACACCAATAGAAACTATAATCTCAAGAAGAAGACTCGCCTGCTTCTTTAGAAAAACTTTTTGTAAAAAATTAATTGATTTCAATTTGCCCGAATTTGTTAATAGTAATTGTATAATTATCGATATCACCTTGCACCTGTAGAGAACCGAAGTCATCCGTCTCTCCATTCACCTTTGTAAAAACAACCTCAGTCCCACCACTGTCGAACGAGATATTATTCAATGAAAGACTTGGCGGAAGAGTCTGAGCTTGGTCATAATTAGTATCACGAGCGCTGTATGAAGCTCCTTGAAAAAAAGTCACAACCCCTCCTCCACTATCAAAATTGACTCCCCACTGACTTACCTTAACCCTCATCATTGAATTTGACTGAGCTTTTCGGAGAGAATTAACAATCTGCTTAGAATGATCAGTAAGTTGGCTTTTTGCAAAAAAAGAAGATAAAGACAAAATAGTTCCTCCAACCACTATTGAAAAAATAGCAATAACGAGAATCAATTCAAGCAAAGTAAATCCTTTTTTTTTCAACAACCTAATTTTAAAAAAATCTTTAACCACTTAAATTCCCTGTTATTTGATAAATAGGTCCAAGTATAGATATAGCGACAGTACCAACGATAATACCAATAACAATTAAAAGCACTGGCTCAAGAACAGTAGACAAATTCTTAGTAGTTTCATCAACTTCATCTTCATAAAAACCAGCCAAGTATTTCAATGTATTATCCAAATTACCAGTTTTCTCCCCTACCCCTATCATTCTCGAGGTAATCATCGGGAACAACTTAGGGTGCTTAGAAACAGCCATCAAAAGACTATTCCCAGATTTAACTTCTGGAAGAAATGAAAGAACAACACTATGATATGCTCGATTTTCCATAGCATCCGCCGTAATCTGAAGACTTTGATCCAAAGGAAGCCCACTCTCAAGAAGAGTTCCAAATGTGCGTGTAAAACGTTCAAGATTTATATTTCTCACAATAGTTTTAACAACTGGAATTTTTAATATAAGCCTATGGGTAAAAGGTTTTACAAAATCTCGCCTAAGCAACCAAAGCAACAAAGTCACACCTAGTACCGTACCTACCAAAAGACTAAAACCATGGTTTTCAAAAACTTCAGCCACCCAAATAAGTCCACGAGTAGTAATAGGTAATTCCACATCAAGTGTACGGAAAAGAGGTAATATCTTCGGCAATACAAAAAGTGCAACAGACATACCAAGCCCAAACACAGCTACGAACACGAACATAGGATAAATCATTGCTGATTTAATTTTTCTCCTAAGAATCTGAGCTTTATTAAGATCAATTACAAGCCTCGCAAGATTATCTTCCAAAGTACCAGACAGTTCACCAGTACGCACCATATTTATATATATAGGGGAAAAATACTTAGTATAAGCACAGAGAGCTTCAGAAAAAGATTTACCAGACCTGACAGTCTCTAGCACACCAATAAGAACACTCTCCATTTTCCCCTTCGACTGATCAAGCAAAATCTCAAGCCCCTCCACAAGAGTAAGTCCACTTTTAATTGTAATCGCAAGATGCTTGGTAAAAAGAAGTATAGCAGTAGCATTAATCCCACCTATACTAAGTTCCTTTTGAAATAAACTCTTCTTTTCCATAATTAAGAATACAAATTAATCACGCACAACTCGAAGCATCTCCTCTATGGTAGTAACACCATTCAAGACTTTCTCACGAGCATCATCAAACATTGTAGTCATTCCATTCTCAACCGCCTTGGCCTTGATTGTATCTGCATCAGAATTTTTCATAATCAACTCACGTATATCATCATCCACTTCCAAAACTTCAAAAATCCCAACTCGACCAAGGTAACCAGTATGAGCACAAAGCTCACATCCAGCGCCCTTATACAAAGTTATTTTGTCATTGCCACGAGCAAGCTGCTCCAATACTGAGACTGGAAGTGTCTCAGAAAACTCCGTGACATCTGCTTCATAAGTATGTATACATTTTGGACAAATTTTTCTAACAAGCCTCTGCCCAATAGTGACATTAACGGTAGAAGATATCAAAAATGGCTCAACTCCCATTTGAAGTAAACGCGGTATTGTCGTCGCTGCATCATTTGTATGAAGCGTGGAAAGTACCAGATGTCCAGTCATCGCAGAATTAACAGCGATATCTGCCGTTTCAGAATCACGAATTTCCCCAACCATAATTATATCCGGATCCTGCCTAACAATAGACTTAAGCCCAGAAGCAAACGTAAGCTCAGCTTTAGGATTCACCTGAATCTGAGTCATACCATCGATATTGTATTCAACCGGATTTTCAATCGTAGCAATATTGACTTCTTTTTGATTTAAAATTTTAAGAATCGCATAAAGATTCGTAGTCTTACCACTACCAGTTGGCCCTGTAGCAAGGATCATCCCCCATGGTTTTTTAATATTTGCCATGAGTTTTTCAAAATCCTTATCAGAATAACCAAGCTGATCAAAAGTGAAATTACGAGCCTTATCAGAAAGAAGACGCATTACACTATTCTCCCCTTTGGTTGTAGGCACAACTGAAATACGAACATCGATTTTTCTATCTCCAAACTTGAATTCCAACTTACCATCCTGAGGAGTCTGATGTTCATCTGTCCGTAATTTCGCCATAACCTTGATACGAGATATAAGGAAATCATGATGTTTTCTAGGAATTGAAATAATATCATGCATCACACCATCAATTCTAAAACGAATAACTGTTTCGTCTTCATATGGCTCTATATGAATATCTGAAGCATTACTTTCATATGCACGAGCGATTAAAACGTCAATGATTTTCACAGTTGTGCTATCTTCCATCAAACCAGCTTTCCCATCTATTTCAGCCTTGAAGATTTTCTCAAATTCTTCTTGTATATCTGATTTATACAAAGTCAAATGCTCTTCAATATCTTCATTCGTAGCAAAGTAAGGGATTACCTTACCAAGCCTTTTACTAAGCAAATGAACCAAAGTGGTATCTTTTGGATTATTCATTGCAACCTTAACGCCTTTATCTGTTTTCAGAAAAGCAATAACCTTCTGCTTCCTTGCAACCTTCTCAGGAATCATTCTTAGCATCCCTTCATTAACAACTTCCTTACGAAGATTTACGAATTGCCAACCATTTTGATTCGCAATCAAGCTTCCAAGCTGTGGATCAGTCATCAAGCCACTATCAATAATCAATTTTTCAAACGACTTATCAGTCTTTTCATGCTCTTTCTTTAATTCATAAAATTGCTCCTGCGTTATGAAATCATCTTTCAACAAAAAATCAATTATTGTTTGTGATATTTCTTTAGCCATAATTAGCCATTTATTACATAAATATAATCCTATTATTTTAACATATTTCAATTGAAAAAGCTACCCTCTATTAGCTAATAAGAAATTCTTGGTCATTTCCATATAAAATACTTTATGTAGCTTGAAATCAGACAAAAACAATGATACTCTTACAAAGAAAAGTTTTCTAAAATTAGTTAACCCAAACAAACATGAAAACAAAAACCAAAATAGACCGAGCCTTCACGCTCATTGAGCTTATTATCGTTATTGCGATAATAGCTATTTTAGCTGGAGCAATTTTCGTTGCTATAGACCCTGCAAGACGTCTAAACGAATCTAGGAATGCAACTCGTGCAAATGATGTGGGCACTGTACTAGATGCCGTTATCAAATATCAAGCTGACAATGATGGGACACATTATAGTACTGTCGCTGCCTTAACGGCAGGGAATTATCATACAATTGGAACCTGTGCTACAGGAGGTGATACAGGATGTACAGCACAAACTACCCAAGCAGCCTGTGCTGACTTATCTGCAATTGGTTCTAACTACTTAGGAGCTGTGCCAAAAGATCCTAAAACAGGAACTGATGCACTTACAGACTACTACATAATGAAAGATGCCAACGGAGCTATAACCGTCGGATCATGTGACACTGAAGGAGAAGGTGCCGGAGGTGCTGGAGCTGCCCCAACAGTTAAGGTTATAAGATAAATCTTACTCCAAGACTCAAAAGACAAATAAAAAACTGCAAGTTTCTATCATAGAGACTTGCAGTTTTTTCATAATTGCCACAATTAATAAAGCATGGTACAATTATAAGATTATTATACCTATAGGTTTGACTATAAATGAGAAGTAAAAATAAACAAAAAACAGGAAAACAGAAATCGATGTTTAATAGCCTAGTAGCTAAAATCATACTTCATTTCGTCATAGTCGTTATAGTACCACTACTATTAACAACTTGGCTTACATTGCAAGCTTTTGGCTCATTACAAGAAGTTATCACTGATCCAATTCAACTTACACACATTACAAGAATCAAGGCATTTTCAGTAGGAAGTGGATTACTTACAATCGTGTTAATTTCAGCAGTCGCATATTTTACAACTCAATTTATAACAAGACGACTACTTGCACTCAAAAATGCTGCGGATGAAATGGCGAAAGGGAATCTTGAATATCGACTAAAAACGGATGAAGTTATAGAAAACGAACTATCTGAGATCTACAGTAGTTTCAACGTAATGAGTGGTTTTATTGGAGATTCTCAAAACAACCTCAATTCAGCAGTAGAAAAACTCGAAAGAGCCCTTCTCAAAGAAAAAGAGCTGTCTGAATTAAAGTCAAAATTCATTACTGTAATTTCACATCAATTACGTACACCAGTTTCAGCAATCAGAGGGAATTTAGAATTAATATTGGCCGAAGAAGGAAGAAAACTAGATGATGAACAAAAAACAATAATAGAAAATACTTATAAAAACAATTTACGTCTAATAGGAACTATCGACGATCTAGTTATGGTACTTGATATAGAAAAACGATCTCTGACACTCAGACCAAGTGATATAGATCCAATCAAAATTGTCAAAAAAGCTATTAAAGAATATAAGGAAGATGCCAAAGAAAAAAAGCTAAAAATTACCTTGAAGTTACAAAAAAACAAAATCCCACACATACAAGCAGACGCATACCAGCTAAATAGAATTCTTAATAGGTTGTTAGAAAATGCCATCTTCTACAATGAAGGGAATGGCGAAATTGTTATAAGTATAAAATTAACAAAAGAAAAAGAAATAGTATTCAGTGTGAATGACATAGGGATAGGTATACCAGACAAAGACAAAAAGGCTATCGCCAGTAAATTTTTCCGAGGTAGTAACGCAGCACTTTTACATGCAGATGGTTCTGGCCTCGGTCTCTTTATCACCAAACACTTAGTCGAAGCTTCCGAAGGAAGATTCTGGTTTGAATCCAAAAAAGGCAAAGGGTCTACATTCTACTTTAGCATACCTATTCTTACGAAAATAAAATAACATGAGCAAAGATAATAATAAACAGGATGAAATTAAGAAAGTAGAGATTGCTTTAATTTCTACCATTTCACATCAATTACGCACACCTCTTTCTGGAATCAAATGGTTTCTAGAAATGTTAATGAAAGGGAATCTCGATCCAAAGAAACAAAAAGAACTCTTACATGATGCGCACCAGAGCAATGAACGAATGATTATACTTGTAAACGATTTGTTAAATATTTCCAAAGTGAAATCTGGACAACTTTTAATTGATCCAAAAGCAACTGACATATTCAAATTAACCAAAGATATTATTTCTGAGATCACACCAACTATAAAAAGAAAAGGAACGAAAATAGAACTCATAAAACCATCTAAGTCACTGGCAAAAACAAATACTGACCCAGAACTAATAAGGCAAGTAATCATCAATCTGATTTCAAATGCTATAAAATACTGCCCAAAAGGACTAATTAAAATTGAGATCACACCAAAAGAAAAAGGCATACAATTTAAAATTTCTGATAATGGGGTCGGAATACCTAAATCTCAACAAAAAAAAATCTTCGAGGAATTTTTCAGAGCAGATAATGCAATAGAAGCTGAAATCGATGGCAGCGGCTTAGGGCTTTACTTATCAAAGTGTATCATCGAAGCAAGCGGAGGGAAGATATGGTTTGATTCTAAAACAAAAAAAGAAACGAAAAATAATGAGCATGGAAGTTGCTTTTACTTCACCTTGCCACCACAATGCATTAAATGGAAAAGGGGAAAAGGAGGACAAAAGCTTATTGTAAAAGATATCAAAAAAGACCTATAATTAAGCAAAATTAAATAAAAATATGACAAACAAAAACATTAAAATATTTATAGCTGAAGATGACAAGTTTCTAAGCAAAATTTATCGAACAAGGCTAGAACAAGAGGACTATACTATTATAGCTGCAAACAACGGAATCGATGCGGTGGAAAAAATAATAGCTGAACAACCTGATCTCATCTTACTAGATCTTCTTATTCCACAAAAAAATGGTTTTGATGTACTAGAAGAACTAAAAGCTAATAGCACGACGCAAAACATTCCTGTAATCATTTTATCAAATCTTGGCCAAGAATCCGATGTTGAAAAAGGGATGAAGTTAGGCGCCATCGACTTTTTGATAAAAGCAAATTTTTCTATCGATGAAGTAACGGGGAAAATCAAAGAACATTTGAAGGAAACCAAATAACCCTACTCTTCCAACCACTTCGGCAAATACTTCGGCTGCTTAATTCCGCGGAGCTTTTTTATCCAGTCAATATCATGAACGCTTACTTTACCTATATATAAGTCTTTTATCTTACCACCATTTTCAACGTACTGAACTATCTCTTTGTATCCTTTGTAATATATAAAATCTTTAGTAAACACTCCTTTTTGACTAGTGTCTTCAAGTCCTCTTTTTAATTTAAGAGCTATACGAAATGATTTATCTTCAAAAAAACCAAGCTTCCTTAAATAGTTATATACATCTCGGAAACCACCATCTCGAGCGACAGAAGTCGCCATAACTATCACATGAGGAACGATATTAAAGAAATCCGGATCATCTTTTGAAACCGTTCTAGTATTATAAATAGCAAGCCCTTCCTGAGTTTCCAAATAATTTGCAGTACCACGATTAAAGATCGTATAAGGCTGTAACTTCCCATTCTCAGCCGACAATATATGTGTTTCAACTTCATGAGCAATCAAAGCCTTAATGCGCTTTTCATTAAACAAAGCACCTTTTCTTACAAAGAGAGAATTTTTCTTACCAGCTATACAACGTGAAACGAGATCCTCTTTTATTTTCGCCTTCCACTCAATTTTATATTCTTTAAAAATATTATTGAATTCCTTCACGACATTATCAGCATTCAACGTACCTATAGAATCCTCATCCAATTTAGGCCATACAACCTTACCATGTTCTTTCACAGTCTCTTCAAATTCTTTAGAAGCCATCAAAACAAGATGTGAATCAGGATATCCAAACAAATCTATAGATGCGGCTGTAAATGCCTCGGTCCCTCTTTTTTCAAGCAAACTTATCTTTTTTAAAATCTCATCTTTTTTTGCTAAAAATAATTTCCCATAATCAGAATCATCAACTTTTATTTTCTTAAGATCAGTTCGAGCCTCATATGGATCAAATTTCAAATCAGGATATACGAATTGTGGGTTATATAATTCATCAGCAAAAAATTTATTTTTTTCCTCCGCCAAATTCATCGGTTTCAAATAATACAAAAGCTTGATTTTGCTATCTATCAAATTAATCGTCTTATCCACCTCTACAAAATTTATTACGTCAGTGTTATTTTGAGTTGAAGAATTTATTTTTTTATTCCCTCCCATTTTTGGGAGTTTTTTCTCATCTTTTTTACGAGAAGGGTCAACCAAGAAATGATTTGAAATATCTTTACGCCCAATGAGTAATTTATAATCTTTATCTGATAAGTCTTGTACGGTAGCAAGCGTCTGCACTCTTTGATTACCCAATGAGAACTTAATACGTACCCTCTCAATATCACCCTGTATAGAATCATCATCTACTTGAAACATTTCAGCGTATTTTTTATCTATAACTGTAGATTCCAAAGACATACTTATATGAGCCATCGTTTTTGCCGTACCTCCATCCGGCAAATACAAAGCCACGGGTTCATCCACACCAATCACCTCTTTACCGGAAATATTTTTAATTTCCTTATCCAATTTATTACCAAACATATCCTGAGCAACACGCACCCCTTTTTCCGGATTCAAAACTTTTACACCCTTGATGCGCTCAAGTCGACGCTTGAGTGGCGCAAGATTCGCTATTTGTACAGCAAGTCCCGCCCTCGCGTTCACCTCCAGCAACATAGGCCCTGCATTTTTATCAAGAGCTAAATCAACAGCAAGGTAACCTATATTCGTTACAAGTTGGATCTTAGATGCAATTAGCAGCATTTCATCGAAATGCGGAATGATCAAATCCCGAATCCCACCCGCTCCGGGCACTTCATCAACTATTTTATTATGATGCATAATATGAGTAGCACGACCTGTAGAAATATCTATTCCAACCCCAACAGCTCCAAGATGTAAATTCGCCTTCCCATCAGATGCTTCCGTCGGAAGTCGAAGCATCGCCATAATAGGAATCAAGTTATGTACAACTATACGAATATCCGGAAGACCTTTGTAAGCAAATTTAGCGACAGTTTCATCGCATTCTATCAATTGCTCAAAAAAAGCCATATCACGCTGATTTGCAATAGAAAAACGACCATCCATAATATCTTCTATATGAGCTCTCAAAAAATCAACAGACAAAACCTTACCTGATGATGTAATAAAACCTTTATCATTTCGACCAACAACTATTATGATCCCCTCGCCTCCATAACCATAATTCGGCTTAAGTGCAAATTTATCCGGTAAAACATTAAAATCAAATCGTTCAAGCTCAGAACGTTTTTTTATAGTGTTATAAAGCCTCGGAACCGGAATATCCCTAGCTGACAAAAATTGTTTTGTACGCATCTTGTCATCAGCAAGATTCATAGCTTTTTTCGAATTATAAGCTTTGATATACGAAAGGTTACGTGCATTTATCCCAAGCACACCTATTTGGTTCAATTTGAAAAGTCTTTTTAACATAAACAATATTTATAATTATTCTTCTTCAGCATAATGAGTGAAAACCTCTCTGAATCGAATATATTCGATAAGCCGAAGCCCCTTCCAACGTCCAAGAAAGAAATTTACAAAAAGCAGAGCAAATACAATTTCTGGGAATGCAAGCATCATAGTCCTAACATATGCGCTATCTGCCACGAAATACGCAAGCACAGAAACCGATAAAACTTCAAAAATAACCTGTGTCGCAACTTTCATACCTTTTTCGCTGACAAGACTGACACACCTTTCAACTACATTTATAAGCAAAAACATTGGGAAGATCGAAATCGCGATAATATTTGAAACATTGAAATAAGTCGTAAGCACCAATAAAAACAAAATCAACAAACTTATAACAATCATTACAATACTCATACGTGGGATATACATCATCCTATACCTCTTCATAAATCTACGCGTAAGCAATGAGACGACGAGGATAGTAAGTAAGATCATAAGTCCAAACCATATATCAAGTGCAATAAATGAAATCGCAAGCATCGATGGCGTATATACTCCAAGCGTATCAAACCCAATCACCTGCTTCATAAAAGAAACAACTGTAACGATCACTGACAAAATCAATATAAGCTTAATCGTATTACTGGGAACACCATTATTTATCATATAATTAATAAAATATGACATAAAACGATGGATCTTAAACTTAGTTTTAGTATCTATAACTTCATATCCAACGCCTCGAGCATCCAACGTTTCAGTCAAAGTCCCCCTGTCTTCTGAACTCAAATCAAGCGATTCAAGCAGTGGGTAACGAGCCTCCGGATAAGTAATAATTATATACTTGGGACGAGTATTATCAAAAGTACCTTGAGCTATATTCTCAAGACCCCGAAGATTACTATTTGTGACAAACACTATAGTTTTATTTGAAAAATCAATAATTGTTGAAGGTAAAGTATTGCGCAAAGCAGAAAGAAGTGTCGCCCCAAGCGAACCTTCCGTCCAAAACATTATAGTATCCGCATCTTTGATCTGCTGTTGACCATCAGAAAGTTTTACAAGCAATTCTTCCTCTATAAGGAACTCAGAAACACCACCATCTGAACGAAAATTATTTACGAATGTATTTTGCTCTCTTGCTGATTTCATAAAACCATTGATCATCTCCTCTCTCACAGATGAATCACTTACAAGCAAAATATTATTGTTATAAACGAAAATCTGCTTGGTTAATTCAGCTTCTTGATCTTCTCCGGAGATAATCAGATGCACCTCATAGAGACCGGGCTTAGAATAATTATGAGCAACTTCTGGGCCAAATTCATTTGAACCATCTCCAAAGCTCCATTTGAATACATAGTCATCAAGCTTAGGCTGTGGCACAGAATTACGTGCGTCAAGAATCAACTTGCGCCCTACTCCAACAGTATCTACAGAATTAATCTGAATTTCTATTATGGAGTCAGGGAGTGAATCAGGCTCAACGCTTTCATCTGCAAAAACAGGACTAATAGATGTAAAAACCATCAAGGTGGCGAGGGACACTAAGAGCGATCTTTTTAAAGATAAGAGCATGCGATTTGGATATTAGATTTTGTCCGTTGGATTCTAGCAAACTTAAACTAACTTATCAATTTCTACTTCATCTTGACGTAACGCCAATTTCATATCGTGATAGAACCACACTCTTTGAAAGAATTGCAACTAAGTGCTATAATGAATTGAAAATAAAAACAAATCACAAAAAGATATGAAAAAGTTACTTAGCAGTATAGTCGCAATAGTTATGATAGTTGGGTTGGGTGTCAGCCCTGTTTTTGCAAAAACAAAAAGCCCGGTAACAGTAAAATGCAACGACACAATTGCCGGATATGATACGGATATTGAAATAAACACTTTAAAAAACACAGAGATCAATTTAATGCTATCGACTCCAAGCGGAGGAAAAGTATACCTACAAGAAAAAAGCAATGATGCGGGAAGTCTCGCAACGAGCGTAGCGGATTATCATTTACAGAGATCAGGTGATTATACGATTTCAGCAAAATTTGCAGAACAAAACGAGGATTTTGGAAATAAATGTTCATTTACAGTTTATCCTGGGGATTTATCAGTAAATAAATCTTTATTAACAGTTAATAGAAAAACGGCAGAAGCCGGAATCTTTGAAAACATAATAGCAGAAGTGAAATTGGTTGATAATTTTGGCAACCCTATAAAAGGACATTCAATTGAACTTTTATCTAGCCGCAGTGAAGACGACATCCAACTATTATCACAATTACCTTATACAGATGATAATGGAGCTATCGCATTCCTTGTCAATTCAGAGAAAAGCGGCATGAGTACTCTCTCCGCAATAGACACCTCTGACAATATAACGCTAGATGCCAGAACAAAAATAGCATTTATTGCGCCGGATGACATAAAAGCTATTGGAGGTAGTGACCTCTCATATGACAATTACTTCGAAGATGCTAGCATATTTTTATCCAGTATTACCGATATAGGAGAAGTTTATGAACTTATCATAGAACTAAAAGATGAGAATGGAGATAACGATATGAATGGAGAAATCAAAAAAAATCTAAGTGCATCAATAAGTGTATCCGCAGTAGACGAACTTGGTAATGTCGTTCCAAACTACACAGGTACAATAAGATTTTCTGCAACAGATGAAAATGCAAGCTTACCTGAGGATTACACATTCACAAACGAAGACTTAGGGGTTCACGATTTCGCACTTGGAGTAACTTTTAAAATAGAAGGCACTCAAATTTTAAGCGTAAACGACATAGACAGTTTCGCAGTAAAAGGCGAAGTGGAATTTGAAATAACGCCAACTGAATTACTTCCTGTAGTTGGAGTAAGTAAAGAAGTTAACTTAACTTCACCCTCTACAGGGTCTTATAATTCGAATGAAGTAAAGATAAGTGGATCCGCTGCTCCAAACACAAAATTACAAATAACAGATAATGATTTAGTTCTTCAAGAAATCACTTCCGACAATGATGGAGGATTTGATATTACATTACAAAACGTAGAAGATGGTGACCATTTGTTCTTTGTAACAAGTGTAGATGCAACTGACAAGATGATAGGACGATCAAGCAAAGTGACAGTGACAATAGATACGGTTGCACCTATGATTGAAGCCTTTGAAATAGATCAAAAAGATGCGGTACAAATTGATTCTGACATCAATGCGAAACTTAACTCGGAAGCAAACTTAGGATCAGCTTCATTGATAGTAGAAGATAGAATAATCAAATTAACTGAAAATATTGATATGCCTGGTGAATACACAGGTATGTTCAAAGCTCCATCAAAAGGTGGTGAATATGAAATAGATCTTGTGCTCAAAGACAACATTGGAAATGAAGGGAATTTCCCTAAACATATTATACTTCAAGTTGTGGAAGATGAAATTCTCATACCATCGCAAGTCGTAGAGATTGATACTGTAGGATCAGACCAACGTGTAACTCTAACATGGGCCAGCGCAGAGGATGACACATACATTACAAATTACAAAATATCATATGGGCCTGACCCGGAGGATCTTACATTTGAAGCAACTACATTTGATTCGAGTACTACATGGTACATACCTTACCTGGCAAATGGAGAACCAAATTACTTTGGTATACAAGCTATCGACTCAGATGGCAATCCAGGTCCAATAAGCGACCTTATAGTGGCGCAAGCCATAGAACCCGCTCCTGAGCTCGGGGCCAGCTTAGAAGACCCGGTCGTCCTCGAAGAACTCCCTGCGAGAACTCCGGAAACAGGTCCGGAAATTTGGTTTATACTCTTAAGCTCACTTCTACTTGTAGACATCTTTTACAGAAGAAGAAAAAACGCTTAAAAAATAAAAGTATTTAATCTCGACTTAAGTTGTCCCCATCGCTAAAATACGATAGCGTATTTTATAATGATGTGGAATTGAACCCTATACTTACATTCATCAACGTACTTCTAAAACTACTCTCAGTTGCAATAATTATACGAGTGATTTTCTCATGGATAAAAATAAATAAAACCAGTCCATTTTATCTTTTTATAAGAGATGTAACTGAACCAATCATGGGGTTTTTCAAAAAATACATACCGCCAATCGGCATGATTGATATATCTCCAATCGTTGCTATATTTGCAATCGACTTACTGATCATGATCGTCAATTCAATGATGTATTAATTTTACAATGCAGATACACAACACATTAACAAAGAAAAAAGAAGACTTCATACCTGTAAATGAAAGTAATATTGGTATGTACCTCTGTGGCCCTACAGTTTATGATTTCGCACATTTAGGACATGGGCGGAGCGCAGTCGCGTTCGACGTTATACGTCGATACTTCATGTACAGAAACTATAAAGTGAAATTTGTTTCAAATTACACTGATATAGATGACAAAATGATAAACCGTGCAAATGAAGATGGGATCTCAGTAAAAGAATTATCAGAAAAAATAATCCCACATTACGCCGAAGATTATGGGAAATTAAATATCCTTCCATCGGATGTAAGTCCAAAGGCAACTGATTTTATTGAAGAAATGATCGATATAATAAGGGCTCTGGAAGAAAAAGGTATTACATACAAACTCGAAGATGGAATTTACTATGACATTGCAAAAGATTCCGAATACGGGAAATTATCAGGACAGAAATTAGAAGACCTACGAGCTGGTGCACGAGTTGAAGAAAGAACAGACAAACATAATCATCAGGACTTCGTACTGTGGAAATTTGAAAAACCTGGAGAACCTGGTTGGGAAAGTAAATGGGGCAAGGGTCGTCCGGGCTGGCATATAGAGTGCAGTGCCATGAGTATGAAACTACTCGGCGAGACTTTTGACATACATGCCGGAGGACTGGATCTAACGTTTCCTCATCATGAATGTGAAATAGCCCAAAGCGAACTTGCAACAGGGAAACAATATGCTAAATACTGGATGCACAATGGTTTCATACAAATAGATAATGAAAAAATGAGCAAAAGTCTCGGCAATTTCTTCACACTCAAAGATATTTTCAGAAAATATAATCCATTTGCCGTAAGGTTATTTCTAATCTCTACACATTACAGAAGCCCGATAAATTTTTCTGACGTTCAGCTCGAGCAGGCGGTACAAACATTACAACGCTTAAACGATTTCGTATTCAATTTAAAAACATACGAATCAAACTCTGAAAACAATGCAAACGTAAATAAACTCATCAAATCAGCAAAGGAAGAATTCGAAAAATCTATGGATGACGACTTCGAAGTACCATCAGCTCTCGCAACAATATTTTCTCTAATCAAAGAAATAAATATATTCATGGCTGAAAAAAACATGTCAGTACAAAACGCTATGGAAGTATTGCAAATAATAAAAGAATTTGACGGGGTACTAGGTATTGTCGAAGAAAAGCAAGGTGAGGAGCTAATAGACCTTGAAGTAGATGCTATGATCCAAATGCGTGAAACAGCAAGGAAAGAAAAAAACTATACAGAGGCTGATCGTATTCGTGATGAATTAGCAGAAAAAGGTATCGAACTTATAGACACTCCGGACGGAGTAAAGTGGCGCAAATCATAATAAAAAAATCTTGCTTTACAATTTTTTTAGCTGATGTAGTGTTCGACGTAAGACAGCATTTAATTCTAACTTACTTAAGTAGTAAGTCACAAATTTGAGTAACATTTCCAGCTCCCATAATCACACAAATGTCATTATGCGTTAGTATTCTTTTTAGAATATTTGCAGTATTATCTAACCCTTCACCATTTACAGCACGATCAATACCCTCGTATTCATTAATTGCTTGAACAAATTCATCAACGTCCACTTCATCTATATCTTCCTTTGCATCACGCACCTCATATATATCGGGGATAATCACATAATAAGCAGCTTGTAACGACTCAACAAATTCATCAAAAAATGAAATCATTCTAGAATACTGATGAGGTTGGAAAACACATACAATCTTTTTATGAGGAAACTCATGCTTTAAAGCGCTCAGAGTTACCGTAACCTCTGTTGGATGATGTCCATAATCATCATAAACTTTCGCACCATTAAAATCCCCCTTATATTCAAGTCTTCTCCATGTGCCTTCAAATTTCTCAAGTGATTTTATCGCATCTTCTTCTTTTACACCCAGTGATTTAGCGGCAAAAATAGCATGCCATGCATTATACTGATTATGCTTACCAATCACCTTCAGGTTCAAAGGTGCATTGTTCAAAAAAGAAACTATCTCTTTATGCCCTTCA
The DNA here is from genome assembly GCA_030700255.1 of Candidatus Peregrinibacteria bacterium. Lineage (NCBI taxonomy): Bacteria > Candidatus Peregrinibacteriota > Candidatus Peregrinibacteria bacterium. The sequence goes on from JAUYJN010000042.1 coordinate 24,839, forward strand.
TATCCTTCGATTACATCAAGACTCGGTGCATCATCACCATTTGCGATAACAACCCCACCCTTCTTCACATTTTCCAAATACTCTTTAAATGCCCTAAAATAATTATCCTCTGTCACATAATGGTCCAAATGATCCGGCTCAATATTTGTAATTACAAGAACATCCGGGTGGTAATGTAAAAAAGATTCCTTATATTCACAGGATTCCAACAAAAACAAATTCGACTTACCGATACGGTAATTTTTGCCATCAAGCTCAGGTACACGAGTACCAACGATAATATTTGGATCCAACCCTGCATCTATTAAAATCCTTGAAAGCATAGAGGTAGTTGTTGATTTACCATGCGTACCACTAACACAAATCAATTTAAATCCATCAGTCAGACGACCAACAGCTTCAGGGTAAGTCAAAACAGGTATCTTTAAATCAAGAGACTTTTTAAGTTCTTCATTATCTATAGATATAGCATGGGAAGCTATCACCAAATCAATACCCTTCTTTATATTTTTCTCAGATTGTTCTCCCAAAAATTTCACTTTAGATGGTATGTCATTACTTTGTACAGTATCGCTACCTGTCACTTTACAACCTTTATCAAGAAGAAAAGCGCTCAATGCACTCATACCAATGCCGGAAACCCCAACCATATGTATATGCCGCCCTTTATAAAAAAACTCTTTCTTTTTCATGAATGCAAAATTTAAGAAATCAAGTTGAATTCTACCAAACAAATACAAAAAAACTAGATAAATAAAATGACTTGTAGTAAATTCAAATACGCAAATTCACAAAAAACATTTCAATGTCGATACGCGGTGCCTCACAAGAATCAAATACGATAATGGCAATCATAATTGTCGGTTTTTGCATGATCGCTTACATGCTTTATGGATTGACCCTTTCAATTTACAGAAACTACAGTATCAACACGCATATAGAGAAATACGAACAAGATAATTTGAAAATTCAAAATGAATTAGAAAAAAAGATAAAAAGTTATGAATACTACACCTCACTCGAATACAAAGATAAAATCGCCAAACAAAATCTAAATCGTATAAATCCTGGCGAAGAAGTGATCGTTATTCCACCTTCAGCAAAAATAGAAGTATTTGAACTGGATGATTTAAACACTGAAAAAACTACCAGACTCAATAAATTATCCAACCCTGGCAGATGGTGGGCATTTTTCTTCACGGAAAATCCATTTAAGTACTAAAACATATGGTAGCAGGAGGCGGACTTGAACCGCCGACCCCGGGCTTATGAGTCCCGTGCTCTAACCACCTGAGCTACCCTGCCACATTATTATGTACCCTCAAAGAAAGCCTTAAATCTAAAGGCTCGCCTATTTTAGGAATTTCTAAGATTGATTGCAAGCTGTTTTAACCATACAATCACGAAGTACACTAAATAAATATACATATGAGACCGCGAAGACGTTCAAAACTCGAAGCAAAAAAAGAAATTTTCAATTATCCGGAGAAAATCTTAATAGATAATTCAACTTACGATAACAATCTTCGATTACAGCTAAAAAATGACCTACAAGCCCTTATTCAACAACGTACCAAGGATAAAAAAACACGTATATGCGTAGAAGTTGGAATTGGTAATGGCGAATTTCTAAATGAAATAGCCCTGAGAGAACCGGAAACAACATTTATTGGAATAGAAGTAAAAGAAGAAAGAATCTTGGATGCTTTGGATGAAGCCACTATAAAAAACATAGAAAACACAACAATAATCAGAATGTCAGTCGAATTTCTAGATCAAATCTTTAATGAACAACAAATTGATACAGTATTTATGAATTTCCCCGACCCTTGGCCAAAAAAAAGACATACAAAAAACCGTATGACCACCGCTAAATTCATAAAAATATATGAAAAAATTCTTAAAAAAAATGGTCAATTTATCCTAAAAACAGATAATGAGAATATGTATAGATACACGTTAGAGCAATTGGAGAACAGTAAAATAGAAATCATGTCTACCAACGAAAACCTAGAAGACGATGAAAACAACATCCCAACTCAATTTGAAAAAAGATATCGAAGTGAAGGTAAACCAATCTTTCAAATCATTGCAAAAAAACAATGAATGTGCTAGAATTACACGATAAATTAAATGCAAAACAAACAAAACCATGAAAATAAAAAATATTTTTAAGAAGATTGCGAGTTTCTCAACCCTTACGCTATTGATCGTGAGCTTAGCTAGTCCTATAAATTTAGCAGCAGCAGAAGATGACGCCTTACTTCAACTATATAGAGATCAAGCCAAAGAATATGAAGGAAATGACTTACGCGCAATACTTACGGCAAGTGCAAACGTACTGCATAAGACCGGTCAAGACCCTTCTTGCCAAAACTTTACTAGATACATGGGCAAACCATCATTTAATAGTCCAGAAGCATTCACAGCAGAAGCATTCACAATGGAATTCAAAAAAATGATGGACTTCAGTCCTGAATGTATGAAGTTCATAAACAAAAACCTTAGCTTAGTTGGTTCCAAACTATATGGACCTGGGCAAATTATCGACTCTTTTAATTACGCAGCTATAGCAATCCAAAATCACCCGGGTGCAAAATTTATTGATTCCAATGCCCCACAAAAAGAAGTGGCGGTAGAACCAGAAGTTGTACCTAAAATAATAAAAGAAGATATGAAACCGGAAGTTGTACCTGAAGTAATAAAAGAAGATATGAAACCGGAAGTTATATATGAAGTCATCGAAGAGCCGGGAGAAGAACCTACAGAAAACACAGTAATTTACGAACCAATCGTTGAAGAGGGATCAACTACTACGAAACAACCAAGTGAAGAACCATATGTCATTGATGATGATGATAACGACGACAATAATAACAATAGACTACCTGACTTCTTTGAAGCTGCATATAATTTAGAGGTAGATAATTTAGGGGAAGTGGTAGAGCTGGCGAATTTGGATTCTGATGGAGACGGACTTACAAATAAAGAGGAATATTTATATGGTACAGACCCAACAGAACCTGATTCTGATTTTGATGGTATCTCTGATAAGGATGAAAGACGCGCAGGTACAGACCCATCTAATGATGATTCTGATGGAGACGGACTTTTAGATGGTGATGAAAATCCCAACCATAATGGTTCTATTGATCCCGGTGAAACAGACCCAAATAACTGGGATACGGATAAAAATGGTATGTCTGACTTCGTACAGAAAAAATTAGGTATACCGGCTGGTACTACAATTTCAAGTAAGAATAATGCGGAAGCTTTTTTCACGAAAGAAACGGGGATTGTAATAGAGACTGGATATCAAGATACAGATCTTGATGGTATCGCAGATGCTGTCGAACTAATAAAAGGTACAGACCCAACAACCAACAATTCATTTAACAATGGATTCTCAGATGGCGAAGTTATTTTTGATTATCGAAACACCCTCAGTCAAAGAAAAAGAAGGCTTAGAGCCGGTGAATTAATTAGAAGTACAAAAAAAGCACGTATAATCAATATCAAAAATGGAGAGGTCATACTGGACAAAACGCCATTGATCAAAGGAAACGCCCCTGAACATTCAACAGTTGTTTTCTACTACAGAGACCAAATAACCGGAGTTGCGATAGAAATGGGTGAAGTAATAGCGACCGGTGGAAATAAATTCATATTCGAACCGGCGTACGAATTGCCACTAGGTAGACAGAGAATCTCAGCACGTGTTTTCAACAACAATAGAATGTCGATAGACTACATCGCTCCGATCGAAATAACAATTGTCGATGAAGCAGTATACACAGAAATTGCCAAAGCTCCAACTGTTGAAAGTATAAACGAGATAACTTTAGATAGCAATGCTGAATTAGAAAAAACCCTAGAACTAACTCCGGAACAACGTGCAGCAAAAATAGAGAAACTCAAATTACAATATTATGAAAAAGGTCAAAAAAATACCATAAGAGGTTATGCAAACCCCGGAAGTATTGTTGAAGTATATTGGCAAAGTCTTATCGTTTCATCAGCTGTAATGACAGATGCGGAAGGTTACTTCGAAGTATCTCCTCCGGATAGTGCGGTATTCGAGCCGGGAGACCACACTGTATGGCTATATTCAGTTGATCCGAACACAGAGATAAAAAGTAATGATACTACATTTGAATTCTCAATAAGCGAAGGTACAGTGGCTACAATCTTAAAATTAGATGGTAACCAAAACGTAATACTATTATTAATAGGATTACTGATACTAGTCGGAGGAGCAACGTTTATAGTTAAACGCAAAAATAAGATACCTACTCCACTTTCTTAAATTCACTCTTAGGCGGAGTAGGTACAAACACTCGATCAGTTGGATTCAATTCTTCAGTCTGTTGTTGCATACGAAGTTGAAATCTACGATTAGCCAGATCATCCTGCATAGTTTCTCTATTTTCAAGAAGCTCCATATAAGATGGGGTTTTGGTTGCATTAATTTCCACACCATCCAAGGGCTTATCCATTGGTTCAGCCATATAGGGTTCAGGAATAGAATGATCTATTAAATCAACAACACCATCCACTGGGACGGGAACATCTGAGATAGGTACGTCCAAATGCTTATCAATAAGGTCGTCTTTTGGTAAATCGATAACGTGTGGATCTGACACAGGAATAACCTTCTCTAAAGGAGTAATCACATCAACATATGGTGCCTCTATGATCTTTAGCGCCTCATCACCATCGAAACGCCCTTCAGTCGGTGGAGCCGTTTTTGGTTGTTCATCATCTTTGAGCAAATCATAGAAAACATTCTCTAAATAAGCATCACGTACCAAAGTCTTATGACCGGGAGCAACTTTAGGCAATTCCATAGTCTCAATGGTACCCGGCATTCCAACCAAAGTAGGTGCAACTATCGTTGGAAGTTCATGCTCTATTGTCGGCTGTGCAATATCAGACATTATAGCGGCAACCTCAGGCTCGACTACAGGAAGGGCTAGTTCTTTTCTATCCCAAGCAAAATAAGATTCTTTATCAGATAAATCGTTATATTCACGTACAAGATCATCAATATCCGTATCGACAAATTCAGACATCTTTTTATTAAATTCTTTATTCTGCACAAATACTACGTATTCACTTGGCTTTTTAACTTTGTGCTCTATAGCTTGGAGCTCACGATATTCAATCGTTTCAACGTCATTTCTTGCAATCATAGACCTGTTCACATCATCTGCGAATTTTTGTTTACGGATTTTGCTTACAGGAGCGAAATCTCTAAAAGATAGCTCGTTTATAAACACTTTTCCATCAAAATTCTCCTCATAAGCTATACGAACAAGTCCGTTTTCTTCTTCTGTAAATGTAACATCATCTTTAGTCATAATATCTTTCCATTCATCTTGAGGATCAGCGAGATCGGCAAGTACGAGAGAGTTCAAAATCGAAGTCAACTCATCAGCCCTATCTGTCGCAACGTTATCAACAAAAGCAGCCTCTGCCATCATTTCAACAACAGGCTTTACATCTTCTTTTACATATAACACGCCATCATGCATAACAAAATTTTCAACTGTGTTTCCTTCTTGAGAAACATTTACCTGTAAATTCCCATCTTTATCACGAAGAACCTCTACATCAAGAGTATAACCATTAACAGTATGTATTGTATGAACTTTCACACCATCTTTAAGATCACTATTATGTTTTTCAACTTGTTTAAGATAAGCATAAGCCGTCATCGGCTTATTAACATATTCATAAGATATAAATACTGCCAAAACCAAAATCGCCATAATAGGCGTAAATACCAGCTTATTGAAATTGAAGAATGACTTCTTCTCTGGAGCCTGCGCCCTAAAGTCTTCTTCAATACCATATTGAGCATGATATTCTTGCATAAGTTTTCTCTTCAATTCCAATTTGAATTTTGAAGCGTCATATTCATATGCTTTCATCTGGCCTAATTTTGTCTTTGCGTCATTCATATTTTTTTGAACAATTTTTTAGTACAAGTAATTTTATTGTGTTTCACCTTTCATCCATCTATTCAGCTTATTAAGAGAACGATTCATACGTACTTTTATGGTTCCTTCTCTCAAATTTAGTATTTCACTGATTTCAGAGAACTTTCTATTTTCGAAATATCTTAATGTAATTATTGATTGATCGATATCTTTGAGTTTTTTAACGTATTCCATCATAAGTGTGAATTCAACCTTATTTTGCTTTTCTTCTTCCCATTGCTTCATATCTTCATCTGCAGTTTCAAAACTAACAGGCTCCATACTTGGTAAAAAGAAACCTATTGAAATAAAACTCTTCTTCCTAAAATGTTGATTGATTTGATTTGTAGCTATACGGTATATCCAAGAAGAAAACCGAACTTCTGTAACTTTATATTTTGGCAAATAATGCAAAATCTTCATAAAAGTTTCAGACGTAAGGTCAGCCGCAAGCTCAATATCTCCTGTACGTTTCAAAATATAGTGGAAAACCATATTAAAATAACGTTCATATAGAGTGCCAAACCCCTCTTCAGAAGTTTTAGCTGACTCTATCAAAAGTTCTTCCTGTTCTTTTGTTAATTCTTCCATACAAAGCCGATAATACCACGTTAAACTAAAAAAGAAATATATTTTATTCTCAATTTACGGAGAAACACGATGTGTAAAGGATCATTTGTGTACGACATTCAAATACGAGTACAGCACAAAAGTTACACTTTTTCATAACAATAAAATAAATAAGAATTTCATTTGACTTTTAGTTGAACACAAAATATAATCAACTATGCTGTAAAACAGCTTGGCAACAAGCTAAATCACAAAAAAAACCAAAATACAAATTAACCCAAAATGCTATGCAGCAAAACTTTGGAATGGGAACGCCACCTGGAGGTGGGCGCGTGGTCTCTGAACGCGTACTCGGATCTAGCAATCCTATAGCACGTTATTTTAGAAACCTTATGAAGTCTGTTGGAGGTGTTGTCCTTGGACTCATCCTCTTTTTCGGATCGTTCGGTGTAATGTGGTTTTCAGAAAACTTCACAGAACACTCAAAAGTAGTTGAAGCGGTCCCTATGAGTGAGGCTTCAGCATTAGTTGAAGGGACTGTAAAGTTCGAAGGGCCAATAAATGTACAAGACTATGCGATCGTAGCACCAACTGGTGGAGACGCCCTTTATTACAGTTATTTGGATGAAAGATGTGAAATGGAAACGTACAATGAAACAAAGGTTGTACAAAGAGACGGTCAAGATGTTGAACAAACTATAGAAAAAGAAAGAAACGTATGGAAAGGAGAACCTCTGGAAGAATGGGCTACTTTTACAGTAGGAGGTATCAAAGTAAATCCAAGTGCTGCTATGAACAAGCTACAACTTACTGAATTATCAAAAGAAGGTAATTTCAACTCAGGAGAATGTGTAGTTGGAACTTATCGTCACAAAACTATGGGTTTCGTACCAAGTGATGCAACTACCCTACTCGTTGTCGGTGACTACTTAGGAGATAGTGTATCAAGCGGAAGTACTTTTATCGTTACTGACCTTGGTAATGACGCTTTACTTGCTAAATTACAAGGTGAAGAGAGTACCTTATTCTGGATACTAAAAGCCGCTGCCGCACTTATGTTCGCAGCAGGACTAACACTTATAGTATCTCCGGTACTTATGCTACTCAATGTACTTCCGGGACTTGGAAAGGCTTTGCAAGCCGTAGTATTCTTCGTATCATTGATACTTGGAATAGTTGTAGTACTACTGGCAACTATAATTCTTAAATTCTGGTGGCTAATCCTACTACTACTTTTAGGATTCGGAATCTATGCATGGAAGAAAAAGAAAGACGCCGGACCAGTCAAAAAATAACCGAGCCCCTACTGCTCAAATCACCCAAAATAAAAAGGCCCCGCATACGGGGCCTTTTTGATATCTAAATGGTTGCGGAGACAGGATTCGAACCTGTGACCTCCGGGTTATGAGCCCGACGAGCTGCCACTGCTCCACTCCGCGTTAAAAGAAGGCTCACGCACTCTACTTAAGAAACCTCTCTAAGTCAAATTTTTTAGCCTTGAATTGCTGTAAATGATGTAAAAGCCATATTGGCGCAGTAAAAATATTTACTCCACAACCAATTCAAATACATAGCTTTTGATCTGGTCGTAATTACCGGAATTTGGAAGGAGAATATAGGCTCCGCTGACGTTAATCATGCTGTACAAATAATTTGAACTAGTAAGGACATTATTTCTTTCTATCTCATAGTTTTTAAACATTTTTGCATAAGCAAGTGTAGAGAAAATATCCAAATCTGTGTGAACATATTCTTTGAGAGTATTGTACATTTCAATAGCCTTTGTTTTGTCATCAGCAATCTTTAATTCTTTAGCTTTACGATACAACGCCTCTATAACTTGCTGCTGGCGTTTAGCACGATCAAAGTCAGAAGTTGATTTACGACTACGCGCGTACTTTTCGGCCGCGTCTCCATCCATATGATGCTGACCGGCAGCAATACTGAATACCTGATATCCTTTATTTGCAGTAGGATATTGATAATCTGCCAAATCTTTTTCTACATATATATCAACGCCTCCAATAGTATCAATAATCTTCGGAAATGATTTTAAATCAACCGCTATATATTCGCTTATTTTCAAACCAAGTATATCCTCCAAAGCCCGCTCCAAACGCTCAACTCCATGATGAGTATATATCGCATTTATCTTACGTCCATTTACATAAAGATCTCTAGGTACTGATATAAGAGTGATTTTTTGAGTACTGGGGTTTACAGAGGCTACCATGATAGTATCAGTTAGCCCTGAATTAGAACCTACTATCAATATATTAACCATGTCTTCCGGATACTGAAGAACGATCTGCCCATCCTTCTGAGTAGCGGATTTTACTAAAGATTGATTTTGGAATTTTTTACTTAAAGCCTCAATATCAACTTTTATTTGAGAAGCTTCATCTGAATCCAATTCACTAATTCTATCGCTAAGGTTTTCAAGTGAAGCCTGAACAGAAGCAAGCTCTGTCTGAGTTTTTTTAAGTTCCATATATACGTCTGTATTTTCACCACGAACATCACCCATTTCATTATAGATTGAATCCATTTTGACAGTGCTTGTCTGAAAAGATGAGGCATGACTATTAAATGTAAGCCAAGCCCCAACTGTTACTACTAGAAGTGTAAACATAGTCACAAGAATACTTATTTTCAACTGAACAGTGCCGGAGGAATCAAGATTCAATGAATCATTTGGCACGTACGACATTAGTCGATTACGTTGTTCTAACAAATCTTTATCCAAATTTTCATCATTATAATTCATAATTATTTGTTATCTTGTGCAGCATCATTAGTATCTGCATCTTTAGTAATATTAGAATCATCTTTTTTATCATCTTCAGGCTTCTTTATAGCTGATGCAGCCATTGCCCCGATTGCACCAAGCATACCTCCGGCAGGGTCACCATTGGCACCCTCGGGCGCTTTGGACTCAGACCCGGGAGGTTTTCCCAGTTCGCCGAGTACAGCGGCGCTATCGTCATTTAAATCAATACCTATACGAGCTGCAATTTCTTGATCAACGAATTCCTTTTTACGACCATACTTCATACGCGAATACTGTTTAACTATTTCCGCAATCTTTGCATTCTTACCGGTAGTATCCCAAATTGTCTGCAATGAGAATGGCCTTGTTGGACTATTATCTATACTGAGCTTAATATAAGCCTTATACTTAGCGATTCCAATGATGTCTTGCTGTGAAAGCACCGGAGAATATTCTTTCTCCAAATACTCACCATCCTCAGCACCAACTTTGAAAGATACTATAGTACCGGCATTACCAAAAACGGCATCTCGAATTTTCGTACTGGAATTACCAAATTTGGAAACAGTCAGCTGCCCTATATACTGATGAGCCATAATTAATGCCAAGTGATATTTACGAGCCTCAGAAAGAATTTCACAAAATGAATCTGTAGCGAAATTTTGGAACTCATCCACATATAAATAGAAATCTTTACGCTCATCCTCCGGAATATCAGCTCTAGACATAGCAGCCATCTGAATACGTGCCACAACAATAAGTCCGAGTAGCTGCGTATTCAAATCCCCTATCTTACCTTTTGACAGATTAATAAGTAGAATTTTCTTATTATCCATCACATCTCTAAAATTAAATGCAGACTTAGTTTGACCAATCGTATCACGCATAATCGAATTCGTAATAAACGGTCCAAACTTTGAACTGAAGTATGGAATCATTTCCTGACGTTCACGATCTGCAGTATGTGCATACTCATGTACCCAGAAGGATTTAACTACTGGATTTTTAACCTTTGAAACCTTGTATCTCATAAAATCATCATCCGTGAACATACGTGGTACATCTATAAGGGTAGCACCCTCCTCCTTGTCTTCCATCAAAGTCAAACATGCATTACGGAAATAATGCTGAATACGAGGTCCGAATATCTCATCACCAAACAGCTTTATAAATATCTCTGTCGCCTGACTGGATACAAGGTCCATCTCCTCGGGGGTATCAGCTTCAAGAATATTAAGTCCCATAGGACGATCCATATCGGATGGATTGAAAACAATAACATCCTTTGCACGCTCCTTTGGAATATAATGCAAAACATCCTCAATCAAATCACCATGAGGGTCAACCACACAGACTCCATCACCATTCGCTATATCCTGACGAGCCATATAACTCAAAAGCGCAGATTTACCTGAACCGGATTTACCAATGATATATTGATGACGAGTACGATCATTTTTCATTATACGTACTTCATGTTTCTCCCCCCTAAAGACATTATAACCAAGGACAACCCCTTCTGTAGGCAAATTCGTAGGGGCCGGAAGAATAGAGTAAGATAACCACTTAATCGTTGGAGTATAATTGTATTTGGTCGAAGGGAAATGATACATAGAAGCCAACTCTTCCGGCACCATAAGAGAAACCTTATTGAAAAACTTACGAAGACGCAGCTTATAACCATGCAATATAAGTGGTGTGCTCACAAAATCTAATGGAAGGAGAGAGCGCCTATTTTGAAAATAATTCATCTCCGGCTCATTGAAAAGATTGAACGCCACGACCAAGTTATTTAAAATATCCTCTGTTCTATTCTTCGTCTTAGATGACGCAACTACACGTATTGTAGTATCAAAACCTACTTGAAGCGCTTTTTCACCAACCTTCTTCGCGACCTCCTCACGTGACTGCAACATACGCACATAACTATCTCCGGAGTCGGCGCCGGGAGCATTTGTTTTAACTTGATCCGCACCAAGTACGGCACCTACTAGAATAGAATTGAGGAAACCTATAACGGGTATTTTGGACCAAAAAGATTTGCTCCCCTGCCCTTTGAACATCATCTCACCTTTTTTCTCAGCCTTCTTTCCCCAACCCTTCGCAAGAGCATTCACTATAATTTGCACAGAGGCAAATTCATCCTCTTGAAGTTTGGAGAACACATTCGTAAGATCATTCAAAGCGTCATTTTCAAGCGTCTTGTAAGTACGAATTGGCAAATGATCTTCACCCTTAGTATACAAATAATAACCTTTTGTACTATCCCCCTCATTTCCAACCTTATAATCATCCTCATAAGTAATCTCCGCATCCGGGTAATATGAAGTAATTTGTTTTTCAACAAGCGTTTTAAAATACTTATACGTCACCACATAAAAATATAATTCTTTATTTTGCAGCACTAACTCAAATGAAACCGAATCATGATTAAAAATATATGATTTAAGTTGATTCCACAGATTAAGCTCACGAATTTCATGTATATTACGAAAAAACTGCTCCATCACAGCAATCTTCTCTTTGAAATCTTTTTCAGTCTCTTTCTCTTTATCAAGCTTCGAGTCCTTCCTTGGCAAAATAACCTTCATGTAAACAGTGTCGTTGCGATGAAACCTCGTATACCAATATTCAAGTGAACGGAATATCCATTTTGGTAAAAGCCAAGCTGAAATTAAAATCGCAATGAAAATCACAGGATGAGTCAGAATAAAACTCCACAGAGCTGTACCAATTGTTAGAAGTGTCTCTTTCAAAGTAATAACTTATTAAATCTGTAAATTTTACCATTTTTTTAATATTTTTTCAATTATGTAGGCTTGACGCGCCAACGAGGAAAATGGCTCCAGTGGCCAACATACCAAGTCGATGTGGCGGAGCGACACGTTCACGGCAAATGTCAAGCCGTCTTATTTCACAAAAAAAACACACCATTATATGATTCGGTACACAATGGGACCAACAAAACACATTATTGCAGATACGTTTTTAAGTCGACTCCTTGGGATAAAAAACTTGAAAAATCCTAAAAAAGGGCAGACAATAACTTTCCCTAAGTGTAGAGCCGTTCATACATTCGGCATAAAACACAGGCTCGCTATCGTATTCCAAGATAAAGATGGAAATGAATTAAAAAGAATAAATGAACTAAAACCTTGGCGGATCGCAATAGGCCCAAAAAAAACAACAACTACAATAGAGATAATTCTCTAATTATATAACCCCTCCTAATATGAAACTACAACTTTGCACACTATATCTTCGCCTTATGGATAAAAAGGCACAAGCTATGTCTGAATACGCACTTATCCTTGCATTGATTGCCGTAATCGCTGTCGTAACAGTCACTCTACTTGGTACAACTCTAAGAACGACATTCCAAAACATTGTAGATTCATTTGGTTCGTAGTAGACAAAACCCATGTTTAAACTCATCATAAATAAACGAGGGCAAGCCTTGGTAGAGTTTGCTGTGATTTTCCCATTGATCATCATTCTACTTTTTGGAATCTATGAAATTGGGATCGCCCTTTCCGCACAACAAACCATAACCTATGCTGCAAGAGAAGGAGCCAGGGTTGGCGCACTTACAAACGAGAACTCTCAAATAGAGGGTGCTATACAAGCTGCCACAGAGTTTATAGATGAGAGTAATAGTCGAATTACTATCCAAATCATCCCGGAATCCGAAGCCACTCGAAACAGAGGAGATGAATTAACAATTCGAATTGAATATACTATGCCACTACTTATTTTAAATATAATATCAAACGATATTACCTTAACCTCTCAAGCAACTGCAAGAATTGAAATCTAAAAATGCAAATGCACTAACTATTGCAATCGTTATGATTCCGGCCGTACTTATTCTCACCGGTTTGGTCATAGATGGAGGCATGGTTTTCGTAAAAAAAGCAAAACTTCAATCAATAGCCGATAACGCCGCTAATGCCGGAGCGTCAATGGTAGGAGATGAAATAGTGGATATAGTAAATGCAAAACTGGCCGCCGACCCAGAATTTGAAGTGCCAGAAAATATACTCGATGCATTAGACGATACAGATAGAGATCAACTTGCCGCAAGCTCAGGCCCAAAAAGCAAAGCATCCGAATACATAACCTTAAACAATTCCAATAACTTTAACCTAAATCAAGAAGATATTGTATTCCCATACAATTATTCACCTGGAGACTCCAATATATCAATTAAAATTGACTTAGGTACTATACATGAACTATATTTCACCTCTATGCTTGGAATTCAAAACCAACAAGTCACTGCTGAGTCAATAGCTCTAATCGGTATTAAATAATGGAATATAAAGAATTACAAAAAAAGTTAAAGGCGGCGGCCCCAAAAACAACCTTAAGTTGGGAGCAGTATTTCAAGAAGCGTAAGAAAAAACGAAAAATAATATTACTAATCACCCTTGTGATATTTTTCATATGGCTGATCATCCATAATGCAAAAACTGAATACAACGCAGAACTGATAAGCGTCATCGTAAGTAATAACGAATTAGCAAAAGCCTCCCAAATTATCGACTCAAACCTCGCTACTGATGAATTCACGAGAGACCAACTCCCAAGTGATTACTATACAAACAAAGATGAATTGATAGGGCTATATGCAATACAAACAATACCAGGCCATGCAATTATCACACCAGAGGATGTGAAAAGATTTATAAAAGCCGATTCCATGGCAATAGAACTCAACGAAAATGAAGTGGCATTTACTATAGATGGGAAATGGCTGGAAAGTAAACTCCCACAGTTAATCAAAGGAGATCGCCTCAGCGTACTCGTCAGCAACCCGAAAAGAGGAATTGATGATACGGTATTTATAGTAGAATCAGTCGAGGTCATTGATTTCGTAAGGGACGAGAGAAACAGTTCTTCAAATTATATAACAATAAAAGTAACGAGCGATGAAAGTCGAAATCTGTTATATGCAAAATCACAAAGCCTTGCAATAACTATAGTTCTCACACAATAAACATGAACAATACCCAATCCCACAAACAGATTATCGCATTCACCTCAGCCAAAGGCGGGACTGGTCAAACATTGATAGCAAGCAATATGGCCTATTTGGCATCCAAAAGAACTAACACCCTATTCATTCAACTGACAAGATATCCTGATGCACACACATTTTTTGACATAGATAATGAAAAAAACTTCACGCATGTGATAAATTTCTTAGAAAACAAAGAAGACGTCATCAAAACCTACCAAGCTCTTACTTACAGAAAAAACAACCTCTCGATTTTACTTTCACCAAGCAATACAAAGGAGTTAAGTGACCTAAGCGGTGAACGAATATCAGAGATTATAAGGACGGCTGCTATGATCTATGGAAATATCATAATAGATCTAAGCAATGATTTCCAGGAGAGAGATGCTGTACTATATAGCGCAACTCAAATTATTATCACTTCAAACCTAGATCCACAAAGCATAGTGAAAACAAATCAATTGACTGAAGAGTTGGAACGCAAATTACCGCAAACTCAAAAACAATTGATCATAAATCAAACCCCAGCATCGATAAGCAAAAAGGATTTCCAAAGTTATTTCAAGAAAGAGGTCGCGTACACACTACCATTTGACAATGAAGGCGCCTGGGACAATATAGCGTTTTCAACTCCATATGTAGACAGACCATCCAAATTATCAAAAAAAACAGAAACAATATTGGATAAAATTTTATCTTAATGATTACTTCTGAACAAACAATTCATGAAATAGAGGAGGCTTTACACAAAAAGCTTTTTCATTCTATAAAAAAGTCCGAATCATTCAATAAATTTGAGCTGGAAAAAGAGGCTATGAAGTTAATCGAAGAAGGTAACTACATCCTACCGACTTCAATTAAAAAGATAATAGTAACGAATATCATAAATAAAATCACCGGACTTGGGCCACTTGAAGTTCTGATGCAAGACAGTACAGTCACTGAAGTTATGGTCAATGGAAAAGATGATATCTTCGTAGAACAAAACGGCAAACTACAAAAAACCGACATAAAATTCCAATCAGATGAAAGCCTACTGCAAGTAATTAATAGAATCGTAAGTAGAATTGGTCGTCGAATAGATGAATCAAGCCCACTAGTTGATGCACGCCTACCTGACGGATCACGTGTGAATGCAATCATACCTCCATTAAGCCTCACTGGGCCGATTTTAACTATTCGAAAATTTCCGGAAAAATCTATTGAAATCGCAGACCTGCTAAAATTCAATTCACTCTCAGACAAAATGGCTGAATTCCTATATTACTGCATTCTTTCAAAGCAAAACATGATTATATCCGGTGGAACCGGATCCGGTAAAACAAGCCTACTCAATGTGTGCGCGAACTTAATACCAAAGGACCAAAGAGTAATAACTATAGAAGATGCCGCCGAAATAAAACTAGACTTACCTCACTTGATTCGTCTGGAAAGCAAAGCTGCAAATATGGAAGGTAAAGGATCAATAGCCATCCGTACCTTACTCAAAAATGCCCTGCGAATGCGCCCGGACAGAATTATAGTTGGTGAAATCAGAGGTGCAGAGGCGATAGATATGCTGCAAGCGATGAACACTGGACATGATGGTTCGCTCACTACAGTCCATGCAAATGCACCACGTGAAGCGCTAATCAGAACTGAAACGATGGTATTGATGGCAAACCTAGACTTACCTTTGCCTGCTATTAGAAATCAAATTATAAGCAGTATAGATATAATCATACAACAAGAGCGTGACGTCGAAGGTAAAAGACGAATTACACACATAAGTGAAATAGACAAAAACTTCAATTCGACTGAATACAAAGTCAATGATATATTTGTCTATTCAAGAGAAACCATGACCCATGTTCCGACTGGCTTCATACCGAAAATGATAAAAAAATTCAAAGACTATAATATAGACGTAAATGAAGATTTCTTTAAATAAAATTTATTCTTACAAATATTTTCTTCTGATATGTGAATTCTTGATCTTCATACTTTGCATGCTTATTGGAATTAAGTTTTTATTCTCATTTTTCATTGCAGTAAGTCCGATGGCCTTCATATATATAGTACAAAAATTCGCCGAAATAAAAAGAAAGCGCCGCTTTAGCGAACAAATACCGGAAACCGTACGTGCCATTTCAAATGCAATGAAAGCAGGCTACTCATTTGAGCAAGCATTATCATTTGTATCCAGAGAATCTATAAGTCCAATCAAAGGATACCTAACCGAAACGGTAAGAGAGCTTGAATATAACTTTTCAACGGAAGAAGTCCTGAACAACCTAAAAAACAAAGCAAATAACTCGGATATAAACCTAGTAGTAGATGGTATCTTGATGCAATACAAAATCGGTGGCAACCTTATCGAAATGCTAGAAAACATCGCTGATGTCACTCGCGAAAGAGTAAAATTACAAAACGACTTAAAAACATTCACTGCACAAGGGCGGTTTTCAGGAATATTGGTATCGATGCTATTTCCATTATCATTATTTATGTTTTCTATAATAAGCCCAGAATACGTCGCTCCAATGTACGACACTATAACCGGACAATTCTTCTTGATACTAGCCGTATTGCTCGAAATCATAGGGTTTCGACTCATATGGAATATTACTCATATAAAATTATAAATGGATCAAAGTTTAATAAAATTCATTTACAAGATACCAAAGCTCCCATTCACTCAACCTGGATGGTTTGTCAAAAAATTTACAAATAAAGAGAAATTAAACAAACAACTTCACTTACTTGATGACATACAATTAAGTGATTTGGAAATAATGAGAATCAAACAATTCCTTTGTAATTTCACATTTATTTTTTTCTTTATATATATATTGGTAACCGGCCTATTTCTAAAAGGAATATTTTTAAATTTGGCCATGGATCTGACAATATGCTTTCTTCCTGAAACAATATTTACCAGAATTTTAAGATTAAAAAATAGAAAAATAAAAAAGCAATTACCAGATTTCATAGATGCACTCACGATGGCAATAGAGTCCGGACTCAATTTCAACAACGCATTTGACTATGTAAGTAGCAAAACAAAGGGTGAGCTTGGAGAGGAGACAAGCAAAACTAAAGGTGAGATATCATTTGGTGTAAGCCAAGAGGAAGCTTTGCAAAATATGGCTGACAGAATATCTATTGATGATTTTACGAAATTCGTCAGTGCTATCAAGCAAGCAAAACAACTAGGTGTATCCATAGCGGAAACTCTAAAAATCCAATCTGATTTGATACGAACACGCCGCAAACAAAGGGCGCAAGAGTTGAGCCAAACAGCAGCAGTTAAAATATCGATACCATTGGTGTTCTGTATATTCCCTGCCCTGCTGATTATATACCTAATGCCTGGCATACTAAGATTATTTATGTCGTAATATGCAGAACTCAAAATGATACCAGTATTAGTCAACAAATAATATTTGTATTCACAAAAATTAAAACATAAATTGCGAATGTTTTACTTCTTACCTAACCCCTCTCTATGGCTAAGAAGATTGGAAAATTTAAAAAATTGCTTTTGCCGTTGTCAGCAGTGATAATAATATCACTATATACTGTCAATTATATTGCGTTTGCTGATTTCAGTACACCTATTTCTAGATCAACAACAAACAAAAAATATGATGAGGTAAATTTGAACAAAGGGAATATTGATAAAATCCAATTCTTTAAGATAGAAAAGAAAGCTGCGGCAGGACAGGATCCAAGTTCACTTATAGGCAAAAGCACTGAAAAACCAAAGCCAAAAACACCTTTTGCAGCTATTTTTGGTATCATAGGTGCAACGGCCATAGTCAAAAAAACCGCAGATATATTAAAAGATGAAATAACTTACAAAATACAAAATATTCCACGAACCATATATGAGAATGTAACCAAGAATGTCACAAAAATGGTGGAAACGACAAAGCAAGTATCCTCAACAGTATATGAAGCGGCAACTAGGACGGTTGACAAAGTTATAGAAGTTACCAAAAAAGTACCAGAGATTGTCTACAACACCGTGAAGGAAACAATAATCAAACCAGTCGTTGAAACCTACGATAAAATAGTAACTAAATTAAAACCTGTTACGGAATATGTGAAGCAAACATTTGAAAAAATAGTTCAGGTGCCGCGAACAATATACGATACCGTAACAAGATTAGTCGATAAGACTGTCGCAGTAGTAAAAACAGTACCATACACAGTCTACGAAACAGCAAAAAGAACTGTAAATAAAGTGGTTGAAATAACTAAACAAGTACCACGCACAATATATAAAACTGTTAAAGAAAAAGTTGTTCGGCCTGTTGTCGAAACGTACCAAGCGGCCATAACAAAATTCAAAAATGTAACTGAATATGTAAGTAAACGAATAAAAGAAAGTACTCAGGTAGCAAGAACTATATATGAGAATGTAACGCGATACGTGAACAAAACCGTCAAAGTAGTTAAACAAGTTCCTTACACTGTCTACGAAACCGTCAAACAAGTAGTCAATAGGGTCTCATATGTAACAAAATATATACCAAAAACCATATATAGCTGGATCAAGAGTGGATGGGGATGGCTTAAGAAAAAAGTAACTCAATACACAAAAGTAGTACAGAAAATAATAACACCTGTTGTAACTTATGTTAAACGTGCAATTACAAAATTCAAAAATGTAACTGAATATATAACTACAAAAGTAAAGCAAGTTATCAGCGTCCCACGAACCATCTACAAAACCGTTACAAACTACGTAAACAAATTAGTCCCAGTTGTAAAACAAGTGGCATATACAGTATATAAGAAAGCAAAACGTATTGTGGACAAAGTATTTACAGTTACAAAACAAATCCCACAAACTATCTACGAAACAGTCAAAGAAAAAATCATCACACCAATAGTTGAAACGTATCAACAGGCAGTGACGAAATTCAAACAAGTAACTGAATATGTAACAGAAAAAGTAAAACAAGTAATTCAGGTCCCAAAAACCATATACGAAAGTGTAGTAAAATTCACTGAGAAACTCGTACCTGTCATAAAACAAGTGGCGTACGATGTAACCGAAAAAGCGGAGAGAACAGTCAACAAAGCATTTGACATCACAAAACAAGTCGCAAGCACAATATACAAGAATGTAACAGAAAAAATAGTAACTCCTATAATCGAGACATACCAAAAAGCAATCACAAAGGTACAAGATATAAGACAGTTTATTGCTACAAAAGTCAAAGAAACCAGCCAAGTTGCAAAAACCATTTATGATAAGGTGAAAGTGCCGGTAAAAGTGGTCACTATAGCCGGGATTACAATAACAAACCCAGCTTTAGGTGTACTCATGATGCCTAAACAGACAAGGGAAGACATAGCGATTGGAACTGGAAAATGGGCTCTTGGACTAGTAGAAGTCTTAACAAGCCCTCAAACTCTCGTCACACTTTCAACGCTTGGAGAAAATGGAATAAAATTACTAGGACGTTTAATTATAACTTCATCTTCATTTATTCCAGACAAATATAATGAACAATTAATAAGTACATTTGGATTCAATAAAACAGAATTAAGCTCAGCTCAACGATTAATTCCATCTGACCTTCACGGCCCTATAAACCCTGACTGGGTAAAAGCTGACAACCCAACCCAACTCGCAACCATGCTTGGCCTTGATGTTACAACATTGATTATAGGAATAGGTGAAATATCTCTCGCATCAAAAGGAGCAAGGGTGGCGAAAGTTGCTGAAGCTACAAAAAACTCAGAAGGCATATTAAATTTAATAAAAAATCTTTTTTCTAAAGATGCTAAAATTTTAGATAGCGCTGAGGATGTAAGCCAAATAATTACAAAACCTGGGAAATACAAAAGCCTTTTATCAAATGATGAGGTTGGAAGGCTTTATAACTTACAAAAGACTAGTGACGGTAAAATACGGTACTTTGTTAACAATGAAAGACGCTCTATTAAAACAGTTGATTATATTTTACAAGACGGCAAATTGAAATTTGGAGAAAAACATTCATTCATATCAAAAGGAGGAAATGTTGATTATGCTGGGACTATGAACATCAGTAAAGATGGTAAATCAATAGAATCATGGGATAATATGTCAGGGCACTACAAACCTAATGCTAGTGATATTGAAGGGCAGAGTGCTGTGCGTGAAGCGTTCAAAGAACAATTTGGCCTTGAGTTACCTGAGTTTTCAAGAGTATCATTCTAAATAAATTATATACAATGAATTCAACAAAACAAAATTTAGATAAAGCCTTTATTCGCGCCTACATCAGAGTCGTAATTGCTAATAAAGAGCCTGAGCTATTAAGTACCGGTATGAATTATGAAGAGGAAGAGAAACTTATGGAAGATTTCCATGATGCCATATTAAATCTTTCAAATTCTGAAATGATACAACTTGCACATGATATTTTCGAGATAACATATGATGAATTTAAAGACTCTCCAGAAAAAGGAGCATTTGCATTATATATTCTTGATGTGATTTTAGGAGATCGTCCATCAATGAAACATTTTCAAAAAATAGGCATCCAACTACCCAAAGATAAAAGAAAGGTTATGGAATATTCAAGTAAAGAAGAAGAAGAGCTAAGACGAATAATCATGTTAATCAAAGATGATATACGGGAATTTGATTATTTTAGAATCGATAAGTTGATTCACATTATTACAGGAGAATCACCTAAGTTGATGAAGGCCATTTGGGCAAAATATGAAAATAC
Source organism: Candidatus Peregrinibacteria bacterium (assembly GCA_030700255.1). Taxonomy (NCBI): domain Bacteria; phylum Candidatus Peregrinibacteriota; species Candidatus Peregrinibacteria bacterium. Next base: position 45,896 of record JAUYJN010000042.1, read on the forward strand.
ACCTTCAGGATAAAATATAACACACTGTGCCAAAACCATTCAACCCTCAAGATAAATATTTTCACAAAGCAAAAAAAGAAGGCTATAAGGCTAGAAGTGCTTTTAAGTTAGAAGAAATTCAAGAACGACTCAAAATCCTAAAATCAGGGAATCTAGTTCTAGATCTAGGGGCTGCACCGGGGAGTTTTTTGCAATACACTTCAAAAGTCATCGGCGAGAATGGTGCTGCACTCGGCCTGGACTTACAAGAAATAGATTTAGAATTACCAAATGTACACACAGAAATATGCGATATTTATGAGGACAACAGTGTGGATGAGCTAATCAAAAAGTTTCTTGAGACAAAAGGCATTCATACGCCTGCAACAACAAAGTTTGATGTAGTACTCTCAGACCTCGCTCCCAAGACCTCCGGACAAAAAGATGTAGATCAATGGAGATCAGTTGAACTAAATCAACAAGTACTGGAAATCGCCGCAAGACATTTAAAAATCCATGGCAACTGCCTCATGAAAGTATTTCAGGGCGCGGACTTCGATGAATTCCTCAAAAACACCAAAAAACTTTTTAAACTCGTAAGAGTAGTTAAGCCAAAAGCAGTTAGAGATAGAAGTTTTGAGGTATACCTAGTTTGCCTTGATAAAAATTCTGCATAGATTATCCTCTAAAGGCAGAAATCACATAAACCATCTTTCAAAATGACGGAATTTAGAAAAGAATCAGACAGTTTCGGAGAGCTACAAGTACCAACAAATTCTTATTACGGAGCGCAGACCGCACGCTCTTTGATAAATTTCAAAATTGGAGATGAAAAACTTCCTCGTCCACTTGTACGTTCCCTCGGAATTGTAAAAAAAGCGGCAGCAATGACAAACAAAGACCTAGGAGTTCTAGACGAGGCGCTCGCTGATACAATAATGAAAGCTGCAGACGAAGTAATCGATCTAACTCTATACGATCATTTTCCACTAACAATTTGGCAAACAGGTTCAGGGACTCAGTCAAACATGAATGTAAATGAAGTAATTGCAAATCGTGCAATTGAAATGCTAGGTGGGGAAATCGGTTCTAAAACTCCGGTGCATCCAAATGATCATGTAAACAAAGGACAATCTACAAACGACACATTCCCATCTGCTATGCACATCTCAGCGGTCGAGCAAATTCATAATGAACTAATCCCAGCTCTTGAAGATCTATATGCAGCCTTAAAAGAAAAACAAGAAGAATTTAAAGATATTATAAAAATCGGACGAACTCACTGCCAAGATGCAACTCCACTTACACTCGGACAAGAATTTTCAGGCTATGTCACACAAGTAAAAAAAGGAGTCAAAAGGATAAAAGACACATTGCCAAATCTATACGAACTAGCGCAGGGTGGAACAGCGGTCGGCACTGGACTAAATACCGCGCATGGATTTGCAGAAAAATTTGCAAAAACCGTATCAGAATTAACAGGCCTTCCATTTATAACTGCAGAAAATAAATTCGAAGCACTAGCTGCACACGATGCGATTGTTGAGGCTAGTGGAGCTATGAATACACTAGCATGCAGCCTAATGAAAATAGCAAATGACCTTCGCCTACTCGGCTCCGGCCCTCGCTCTGGCCTCGGTGAAATCTCACTTCCGGAAAACGAACCGGGCTCATCAATCATGCCGGGAAAGATCAATCCAACCCAGTGCGAGGCCCTCACAATGGTCTGTGCACAAGTAATGGGGAACCACACAACTATCACAATGAGCGGGGCAACGGGACATTTCGAACTAAACGTATTCAAACCAGTCATGGCATACGCTGTACTCCAATCCATCCGCCTACTCGCAGACTGCACCGGAAGTTTCACTGAAAAATGCATAACCGGCATCAAAGCAAACAAAGACCGAATCAACCAATTGATGGAAGACTCACTAATGCTAGTAACCGCACTCAATCCACACATCGGCTACGACAACTCAACTAAAATCGCCAAATACGCTCACGAAAAAGGCATCTCCCTCCGCGACTCAGCCATCCAAAGCGGCCTACTCACAGAAGAGCAATTCACTGAGTGGGTACGTCCTGAAAATATGATTTAAACGAGAAAGCATTATGGTATAGCCATTAAGTGTTGACATTTTAAATTCTGCCATTACAATTTAGACAAACACGCCTTTTTGTGTTATAATTCCGTAACTAATATAGATTAGGAACTTTAATTAAAACTAATGGCAGAACTTGCAGAAAAACAATTAGAAGAAGATAGAATTCCATATGCAATGCATCAACCAACACTTCCTGATGGATACGAGCAAACTAGGCTAGCTATCACGGATGCACTGAGTGACCTAACCATCTCAGAAGTATCTTTACCATCAATAAAAATACAAAAATCGGAAAACAACCCTAATTCATGGGAAGATTGTTACATTGATGGGCCGGAGGATGGTGCGAAAATCATAGATTTCAAAAAAGCAGTTGAATACATTAATACAAAAAGAAAAATAGCTGACTTTAGCCCGGAGCTTCGGCTCGCATTGTCAAATAATCCATGTAAAACAGGGCCATTTGGCCTTGAAATGCAATCATTTCCAATAGGTCAAGGGAAGCAAAAAAAAATGATTCAAGATAATCTAATGTTTTTATTCAAACTGGGGATTATAGAGTCAGGATTTCCAAAAGGTAATGAAGAAACCCTAACGGAATTATCAAGAAAACTTATAAAACAATATAAAAAGAATTTAAGCATATTAATGAGGAACCATAAAGAAATTGAGACGCAAGATGGCAAATTCTCAGTTCAGGACATTATGACTAGATTCGCACGCGTAAAAATCCTAGATATCAATGATATGAATAATGAGAAAGTAAGTCTAGCAAAGCATACTCTTAATGAAGCTAGAACTGTTGCAAAAGAACAAATGCAGAATAATGATGATAGCCGGAGCGGAGATATCGATAGCAGGTCACCACGTATACCATTATCTTTCTTAAAAAGTGATAAGGAGGAAGTCGTAATTAAATTACTTGTACTTTTGGATTTATTAGGGGAAATCCAACTAGGTGAAATATCTGGAGCAAGCTTACTCAGTATCTTACAAATACTTAAATGGTCTAGTTACAAAGCGACAGAATTTTTAAATACAGGTGAAAGAATGATAAAAGACCTCCAACGTAAAATGCGAGAACCTGGTGATTTTGAAGACTATGACAAGGCTCATTTTTTGAAAAAACTCGAAATAATGAATTTCTACGAGTTACTTGCATTTACAATGAATCCAAAAAACTCTATAGACTGGCGTAACCAAGCTACTTTACGCGCCTACGCTATGCTGAAATTCATTAGGATTAGAACTAACCATGAATATAGGCATGTAGAAGAATCTGCAGATGTAATGGCCGAAGCTCGTGAATCATTTGATTTTGAAAAAGATGAAGAAGGAAACCCGGACTGGGCAAGTTTTACTTATTATGAAAATGCAAAAGGAGATCGTTCAACAATACAAAATGATGAATACACACTTGAAGTAAACGAGCGCGCAAGAATTTGGGAATCACCATTGTCAGATATAAGGTATGCGACCTTCTTCTTCGGTGAAAAACCGATCAAAGAAAAACTTTCAATTGCACTGAAAGCGCATATAAAAAATTCAGGAGGCGATCCAAAAAAACTCCTGGATTTAGTTAGAGATGGGATTGTTATGTATCCGATAGATGAGAATAGAAACATGTTACAAGCAAAAGAAGTAATTATGAAAGATAAATTGTACTTCATCTACTCATATTTAAAGGAAATAAAAATCGAGATACCAAAAACTGAGGAAATAAGAGGTGTTTCTCTATGCCAAAAAAATGGAGGAATGGATTTAAAAAATGTTGGAACTTGGCAAACTCACTCTGCACAAGAGATTTACGATTCATTACTTGGCAGAAAGCCATGCTTAGAAAAACCTGGGAATGCTACTATAGAAGACACTGAACTACGCGGCTTAAATGGTAATTCAAATCAACTATTTAGATGTATGAAATTATTATTACGCATGCCGGAACCACTCAGAACCGGCTGCGAGTTCCAAATATACGACCCAAAAGATTATTGTGAGATAATGTCCCCATCTTCACCGGCACATCATAAAATATATGAATACTTACGCTCACTCGAATTACATGGGAATTTTTATCCGGGACAATATTTCCCTGGAACGCAATTAAATGATCAAGCTCTAAGATTAAATATCGCATCAATGCATTTGATGTATATGTATGATAGAAGTCAAAATGAAGGTTACCAAAGACATGCGCAGTTATTAAAAGAAAAAATCGAACTATTAAATAAAGTCCGCCGAGATATTGAGAATGGCGAAAGAGGCGCCCACTGTGACGTAAACTTGGCTGTAAATGATGACCTATATGCTATAGCTAATATAAACAGACAAATTGAGGAATTAAATACTGCAGCATAACTAAATTTTAGAAAAACACCCTCTCAGCATTCTGAGCAGTCAACTCACCAATCTCTTCTACTGACACCCCACGAACTTTAGCGATCTCTTTGGCGGTTTCGAAAACAAAAGCAGGCTCGTTGTCCTGACCTCGTTTTGATTGTGGGCTCAAATATGGGCAATCTGTCTCGATAAGAAACATATCGGCTGGAGCAGCCAAAACAACTGCGCGAAGATATTCGTTTTTTGGATAAGTCACAATCCCTGAGAAAGAGGTCAAATACCCAGCCTCCCAAACCTTCTTTGCAAAATCTAAATTATAAGAAAAACAATGAAATATAGCTTTAACTATGCCTTCTTCTTGCAAAACATCAAAACACATCTGACCACATGGACCAACAGCACCAGGGTTTGGTTTGTTATCCATATCAATCTTTGAACTCACCATCCCCTTATCACGCGAATGAATGATTAGCGGTATATCTAGCTCCTTGGCCAATCTCGCCTGTTTTCGCAAAGCCTCAATCTGCTCTTCCTCAGAGAAAGTCATATGATAATAATCAAGGCCGGTCTCTCCTATTGCAACGGCTTCACATGAAATAACCCTTTCATGACACCACGCAAGGAAATCATCCGTCAACTCGTTGACTGATGTCGGATGAACACCAACTGTCGCATAAAAATTATCGTATTCTTTTGCAAACTTAACAGCTCTTTCACTCGAATCCTTCGCACAACCAACCAAAATCATTTTACCCCCACCTACTCTTTTATAATTTTCAATAACCTCCTCTCGCCGATCGTCAAACAAATCAAAATTAATATGTGAATGTGTATCTATAAGCCGAATATCTTGAGACATAGGTGGGTTATAATAAATATGATTACAATTGCATTGTAGCCTAACTTTTGATATCATCAAGTTAGACGCTTGTGAAGCGAAAGCTTCTGACGGAAATCATCTGTCGACAGGTGTCTTTTTTAGTTCCAAATCAGCAAACTTTCTAGTAACAAAATTTGGGATAACACTATAAAAATGTTTTTTACCCATACCAACCTGCCTAATAACAACTTTCAACTTTTTACCTCTTATTATCGCAATAAAACCCCAAAACAAAACGACTTTATCATTATGCCTAATAAGAGTTTGTCTTGCTTCGTATTCTTGTAAAGTACCAGAATAACGCAAAATTTCTTCAACAGAACGCAAATACCTAAAGCGAACCATTTGCTGATCTTTATCACGTTGAATATGCCCACGCTTATAAAGAATGTGATACCAAGACTGTAACGGGAAACTTATCTTATCTTTTAAATAAGGACAATACACACTCTTAAGTGCAGAATAATAATTCCTAGCCTCCTGTTTTCTAGTCTCATATTTCATATATTTTAGATTAAAATAAAAAAAACACTACCACACAAAATTAAAAATTCTCTAAAAAATGGAAGAGGTTATTTTTAATGTTTTTTTATTATTCATTTAAAATTACTTCCAATATGAAAATAATTGGTATAGAATATTAGAGTAATCATCATCTTATATGGAACAAAAGAACTTTCTACAAGCTGTGCAAAATTTCTTCCGATTTTTCTTTGGGTTCTTTTATTATGCACCAGTAAAAGTGAGGAAGGATGATCGCTATCGCAGATAAAGCGACTTAAGACAAAAGACTTAAACACACTTCCTCACAAAAAAGGAAGTTTTTTTTATTTAATAAATAATTCATAACCAAAAAAACTATGAAAAAGAATTTAATCTCGCGCATCGAATCACTGACTGTTAAGATACCGCAGGTAAGAAAAAACAGACATTTACCCTATCTTGCCTAAAAAACTGACCCAGCATACAAATAAACCAAAACTTTTAACTACAACAAATATGATTATCGTAATGAAAGGCAACGCTCCTCAGAGTCAATCCGACTACATAATGGAAAAAATATTAGAGGTCGGTCTAAAACCGGTACCACTATACGGGACTGAACGAACTGTAATAGCAATTATCGGAGATGAAAGAATTTTAGATATCAATCACATAAAAGCTTTCCCGGGGGTTAGCAATGTAATGGCGGTTTTACAACCATTCAAATTAGCAAGTATAGAAACGAAAAGCGAACCTACTATTGTAAAAGTAGGGAAAGTGGAAATAGGTGGAGGCACTATCGCTATGATAGCCGGCCCATGTGCGGTTGAATCGTTTGAGCAGGTGGATGCAGCCGCAAAAGCCGTTAAGTCCGCGGGTGCGAATATACTACGCGGAGGAGCGTTCAAACCTCGTACTTCTCCATACGGATTCCAAGGGCTCGGCGAGGAAGGTTTAAAAATTTTAAGAGAAATAGGGGATAAATACGATATGCCGGTAATCACTGAAGTACTTGATCCGCGAGACGTCCCTATGGTTTGTAAATACGCAGATATTTTGCAAATAGGTACGCGAAATATGCAAAACTTCCGCTTACTCGAAGAGGTTGGTAAATCACAGAAGCCGGTTATGCTAAAGCGCGGTATGTCAGCAACAGTAAAAGAATGGATCCTAGCCGCAGAGTACATTTTGCAAGAAGGAAATCCGAATGTAATTCTATGTGAAAGAGGGATTCGTACATTTGAAGATTCAACTCGCAATACAATCGCTATAGATGCGGTGCCTCTTGTAAAAGAATTAACACATCTGCCTGTGATAGTAGATCCAAGTCATGGGACAGGTAGGCCGTCACTCATCCCTGCGATGAGTAAGGCGGCGATAGCGGCTGGTGCAGACGGACTCATAATAGATGTTCACTGTAACCCGGAAACTGCTATGTGCGACGGAGCACAAGCCTTGAGGCCGGAACAATTTGAAATAGTAATGGAAGGGCTCGCACCAATTGCCGTAGCTATAGGGAAACGCCTAGCAAACTCTGATATAAAATGTGAACTTAAATGCGTGCACAAAAAATAAAAATACGCTATAAATTGAAACGATAAGTTAAAAGTAATACTATGCCAACTATCACTCTCATACCGGAGGAAAATAAACGCAAAGATTACAAAATACGTATTGGCAAAGGCATAATTAAGCAAATCCCAAAGTATTTAAAAAAACTGCATTATTCAAAATATGTGATAGTTACAGACATGACCGTCCGTAAACTATATGGAATAAAGCTACAAAAAGCATTAATAGAAAATGATCTTGATGTAGAACTTCTATCGTTTTTATCTGGGGAGAAAAGTAAAAATCTCAAAACTATAGAAACATTACTCGATAAAATGCTTGGTCTTGGATGCGACAGAAATACTTGCATACTTGCTCTCGGAGGTGGGGTCGTTGGCGACATCGCAGGATTCCTCGCTTCAACATTTATGCGTGGCATAAATTTCATACAAATACCAACTACACTACTCTCAATGGCAGATTCATCGATAGGGGGTAAAACCGGTGTAAATACAAAATCAGGCAAAAACCTAATAGGTGCATTTCATCAACCGGTAACTGTTTTTGTTGATATAGAAACATTAAGCACTCTGCCGGAAAATGAGCTAAAAAATGGTTATGCAGAAATTATAAAAATGGCTACTATAAGGAACAAATCCCTATTTAAATTTTTAGAAAAAAATAATGACAAAATTCTGAAAAAAGACATGAGGAAGCTCAAAAAAACAATTGAATTATCCATAAGAATAAAAGCGGATATCGTCTCAAGGGACACTAAGGAGGCCGGGATAAGAATGATACTCAACTACGGACACACATATGGTCACGCAATCGAAAAAATAAGCAAATACAGTATCCTACATGGGTATGCTGTTTCTATCGGGATGTGCGGAATTAACTCAATTGCAGTTGAAAACAAATGGATGAAACAAAGTCATGCCGCGAGGATAGAGGCACTCCTAACCAAAGCTGGGCTTCCAACAAAGCTACCAAAGAAAATTTCAGCAAGTTCATTAAATAAATGTATAAAATCAGATAAAAAACGAGTAAACGACATCCAAAGTTACGTAATAGTTCCAAAAATCGGCACTGCCGCAATAGTTGAAATGTAAAACAAACCATGGAAAAACTTCAAATGCATCCCATCGACAAAAATAAGATCCCTAAACATTTTGAGATAGCCGTTCCAGGATCAAAAAGTTATGCGAACAGAGCTCTTCTTACAGCCGCTCTTGCCTGCGGCAAGAGCGTCCTAACAAACATGCTTATCAGCGATGACACAGAAGTTATGATACAAGCTCTAAAAGAACTTGGAATCAAAATAATTCAAAAAGGTACGACGATAACGGTACATGGAGGATGCGGGAAATTTAAAAAACCAAACGGTAAACTGTATTTCGAAAACGCAGGCACGGCAATACGTTTTATGGCAGCAGCACTAGCAATGCAAGATTTTGAATGTATAATCACTGGAAATCCACGCATGAAAAATCGCCCAATCAAAGACCTCGTAAATGCCCTCCGGTCCGGCGGAGCTAAAATAGAATACCTAGGAACAGAAGACTATCCACCACTTTTGATCAAAGGCGGATTTAAAGGCGGTAAAATCAAAGTACCGGGTGAAATCAGTTCACAATTTGTCTCAAGCCTACTGCTCATAAGTCCATACACAGAAAAGCTCACCGATGTCATGATAGAAGGTGTCCTAGCCTCAAAGCCATATGTCGATATGACACTCAAAGTCATGAAAGATTTCGGCGTCAGCCAAGGTAAACGCAATGGATATCAAAGATTTATCATAAACAACAAAGCAACTTACCATGGCACGAACTATGAAATAGAGGCTGACGCCTCTTCTGCCAGCTACTTTTTTGCACTAGCAGCTCTACACGGAACTGAAGTCACTGTAACCAATGCGAAATATAAATCCGCACAAGGTGACATAAAACTCGTAAACCTTCTCGAGAAATCAGGCTGCCAAATTAAAAAAGGAGAAACACAAGGTATAACTGTCAAAGGCCCGGAAAAACTAGATGATCTAAAATCCATAGGAGACATAAACATGAATACTATGCCTGACGTTGCACTAACCATGGCAATAGTTGCCACATTCTCAAAAGGCCGTACTAGACTCAAAAACATCCCAAATTTACGTGTAAAAGAATCTGATCGTATACTCGCTATGACGCAGGAATTGAACAAAGTTAACTGCAAAGCACGTCAAATGCTAGATGGAATAGAGGTGAAAGGTCATCCTCACAAATATCATGGAGCTGAAATAGAAACATACGATGATCACCGTATCGCAATGTGCTTCGGCATACTCGGAACAGTAGTCCCCGGAATAACAATTCTAAATCCGGATTGCGTAAGCAAAACATATCCTGATTTCTGGAAAGATTTAGAAAAATTCAACGTCAAAACCGAACTTATAAAAGACTAAAAATGAACATAGTTTTGATAGGAATGAGGGGGTCCGGTAAAACTGATATTGGGCAAAAAATCGCAGAGATTTTATCGTACAATTTTTTTGATCTAGATGGTGTGATAACCACAGCTTTGAACAAAAATATTACTCAGATAGTAAAGGAGGAAGGCTGGCCCCACTTTCGCGAGCAAGAGGCCAAAATTTGCAAGTCGATTAGTCAAGAAAACAATGCGATAATCTCAACTGGAGGCGGAATAATTCTAAATGAAAAAAATATCGAAAATTTAAAGAAGAATGGACTCATAATTTTACTCAACTGCGACGTTGATGTTCTAAAAAATAGACTCAAAAAAGATAAGAAAAACAATCAAGATCGACCTACATTAATCGACAAAAATCCGGAAGATGAAATAAATAAAATCTGGTTAGAAAGAAAGGAAAAATACTTCAATTCAGCCGATATTGTATTTGACGTATCAGGGGAATCATTGGATAGGCACGCTGACATACAAGCGAAAGCAGAGCGGATTATCGCTCTAGTAAAAGAGAAAATAGCAATCTGACACCTCTGAGCACAATAACACGCCCGCCACCCTCTTCAGGATTGAAAAAATTCGGTTTTTCTGGTAGAATTAAGAGATTTAATGAATATATTTCAAATCTCAATGCAAGATTTCTACTGCCAATTCGGTACGAACGGCTCACACAAAGGCTTTCACATAGAAAACCGCCTAGTTTTCAAAAGTGATGAATCATCAGAAGAAATTCCAACTGCGACACCGAAAGAACTTTCAGAAGAGGATAGATTGAACTATATGAATGCGAATTTCGATGATTTGATGGGCATAAAAGAGCTACCGGAAAATGAAGATAAAGCGATTCTCAACCACCTATTGCATAAAGCGGCAAGAAGTAATGATGAAATCCATTCATTTTTCAAAAGAAAAGGTGATAAACCTGCGAAAAGTGAAGCTATATTTGGATTTTTCATAAATACAGACGGGAAATATGAAATAAAAGGAGCTACGCCTATTGAAATAGAAGGGAATACGCTTGGACAATATCTCAAAGACAATCTTAAAAACCACGTAAAGACAGCTGGATTCAAAGAAGTGGATTCAGAAGATATGACCGCGAAAGATTTATCTAATCAAGTGATAGAAGCTGTTGATACTGCAAAAAAACACTTTGATTTTCTAGATAAGAACTATAATTCAATGGAAGGTCTAATAACTGACATAGGAAAAGTTGGAACTATCAGACAATTTGCGGAGATAAATCATGATTATTCAGAAAAAAAAGCGACACTAATGGCAAAAAGCAAGATTAGTACAGAAGTACTTTCTTTCGAGGTAAGGATTGATTTGGTAAAGAGGAATGCCTCAAATCCAACTGAAGCCGCCCTACTCTGGTATGCAATAAACAGCCAACCGGCCCTATCGAGAGAAACTAAACTCGATGTTTACAAAATTTTTGATAAGAAAAATATAACAAAAAACAAAATAGCCATAGTGAACGGTCGACTCGTAGTGCCATATAAACCGAAAGACAAAAAGTTGGAAGATGGGGTGGATTACCTATATGCAACTTATGGCTACAATACAGAGAAACTCAACCCTGCACTAACTAAGCTAGTAGATCCGAACAATGAATTCGGGGGAGAGGAAGGTAAGAAAATAGCAGGAATCTTAAAAGATGGTATGGAAATTTACGGTAGCATAGTAGGAAGAAGTAGTGAATTAATCAAAAGTAGTGAATCAAGTGAAATATTCCAAGCAAACTACGAACTTTTACAATTAATCATGATCGTTCCGGAAAGAATGTTGAATAGCAAAGAAGAGTTAGAGGCGGATGGAGTAGATATGCCGGATTTCACAGAAGAAAACGGACCATGGTTCTTTGGTAGAGCTGACGGCAAGTACTACGCAAGAAATCTACATTTCGTAGATCACAAAGAAGAAATCTGCTACGTGTTTGACATAAACAAAGGATGGATAAAGACAGATAAATTCCCAACTAGCGAATATGCGATGCCGGAACTATATACTCTAAATAAAAAAGGTGAATGGGATATAAATGACGAGGCTATTGAAATGACCTACAAACTTGGATTAACTCCAAAGGAAGTCCTTACACGCACACTAAATGTCTTACATAAGACGGTTCAAAGCAGAGCAAAAAGAGAAGCCCTACTCAGAGCATTTGCAGAAAACCCACCTGAAGGTATGGCGATCCCATTTCCTCAGTTAAAAGATGTTGAAATAATACTAGATGAAGAACATTGGGCTGACTCTATAACAAATTTACAGACCTATTTATACAAAGATTATTTACAGCTTTTTCCAGGAATGGAAAATGATACTCTACGTTGGATGACAAAAGAAATCTCTGAATGGTGGATGATTGAAATGAAAAGAAGCGGAAAAGATACAAGGCAACAACCAATCGATAACGAACATAAATACAAAATCTCTAGTAAAGGATTTGTAGATAACTTCGCTGACGCCCTTTTACCAACAAATATAAACATACTATACACCGCAGAAAAACAATTCTCAGATGAGACACAAGGTAGAATTGATAGAATACATGAATATATCGAAGGAATGTACAAAGGATTCTTCGGTAAACTTACGTCAATACTCAGCAGTAAATTCGGAATAGTCGGTGAAACAATAAGTGAAATTGCGGAAGAATATGCAAGACAACCGCTAGGAGATGTGTGGGAACTTTCAGAAGAATTAACAGTTGAATGGGAAGCTCTAGAAAAAGAAAAAGGCGAGAAAATTCCATTCAAGAAATTCATGATTGTTTATGGAGTAAAGGCGTTAGTCAAACTAAAAGACCCTGAAGCGGTAATCGAAGAAGATAGCTTCCTTGGCAAACTTAAGAAGTTTTTAACAGGAAAGAGTATAACCAAAAACCCCGCCATGACTGCAACAAAAGAACAAGCTGAACAACCAAGATCTCCACTGGATGTTACAGACAAAGCTCAATTACAAATTTTTGGAAGTGATTTGAATGCATTGAAATATTCATTTGGACAAAAACGTGGACAAAATATATTCACACCAGATGAAATTGCAACAATGATTGTGGAGGCGGGCGATACAAAAGATACAAGCTTCACAAATAAAGAACAAAACGAGTTTAAAATAAAAAAAATGAAAGCAAAATTAAATTCTCTATCAGGTGATGAGAAAACAGCATTTCAAACAGAATACGATTACCTTGTAAAAGGCAAAACACCTGCTGGATATACTACCACCGAAACTGCAGTTCAAGCGGGAACGGAAGAACCGAAAGCCACTGAAATAAAGACCGGACCAGGTTCTTCACCAAACAATGCAATTGATTTTAATAGCATAAATGAAGGAGACTCATACAATGGTTGGCACCAGGCAAATAGCACCATAACCCTAAAAAGTGGAAAATTAAACATCGATAATTTCGATTTCAAAGGGAAAGATTCAAATGGTAATCCTAAAACCGATTATAGTATCAAAATTGAAATCGTATATGAAGGTGAAAATGAAAGTGAGTTAAATAGCGAAAATAAAAAAATCGACACATATGACAGTTCACAATTTACAGCCATGGAAAAGTTACTTTCGGAAAACGATAACAATCTAAAAATCGCTCAATCTTCGACCAGAATAAATAAGTGGAACGGCAATTTAACCAATAAAAAGGACACCATAAAAGAGATTCGTATTTACAAAGGAGTAAAACTAAAAGATCCACATCTTTATAAGATTACAGACTAATAACTTAAGCTTCCAAAAATCTTTGAGTAAAGCTATATTTAGCGTGCTTTAATAAATATTTTTTCTGAAAAATCCTGATTTTATCATCATAGGTTCCGGAATTGCAGGGTTGAATTTTGCGCTAAACGTAGCGGAATTCGGCAAGGTGCTGATAATAACGAAAAAAAATACAGTTCACTCTTCGACAAATCATGCGCAAGGAGGAATAGCAGCGGTGCTGGATAAAACTGACGATTTCAAAACACACGTCGAGGACACCATGGTTGCCGGGGCGAATCATAACAACAGAAAAGCTGTAGGATTTATGGTGAAGAAGGGTCCACTCGCAATTAAGCGTCTAATTGAGTTTGGAGTGAATTTCGCCCATCATAACGGAGAAATAGTTTTAACGCGTGAGGGGGGACATAAGAAGCGTAGAATCGCCTTCATAGGCGACTATACCGGTAAAGAAATCGAGGCTGCACTTGTGAGAAACGTAAAGAAAAATCCAAACATTGAAATCGTAGAACACACAACTGCTATAGATCTATTGGTAGATCAAGGAACATGTTATGGAATACAGGTTATCAACAATGAGAAAATTCAAAATTTGTTTGCAAAAGCGGTGATCATAGCGACCGGAGGGATAGGTCAATTATATAAATTCACTACAAATCCAAAAATTTCGACCGGAGACGGCATTGCTATGGGGCTACGCGCAGGGCTAAAGGTCAAAGATCTGGAGTTTATACAATTCCACCCAACGGCACTTGCTGTGCCAAAAGCTAAATCATTCCTCCTATCGGAAGCCCTGCGCGGCGAAGGTGCATATATTCGCAATAGCAAAGGTGAAAGATTCATGCAGCAAATTCACAAAATGGCTGAACTTGCACCAAGAGATATCGTTGCAAAAGGAATTTACGATGAGCTAAAAAAAGGCCCTGTATATCTGGATATGCACCATCTGGAGGGAGATGAAATCAAAATAAGATTCCCTCAAATTTACTCAACACTACTCAAGTACAATCTTGATCTCACAAAGGATTTAATACCTATCGCACCGGCCGCTCATTATCTATGTGGAGGGCTTGAAATAAATCAAAAGGGAGGTACTTGTGTAAAAAATGTGTACGCATTTGGAGAGGTGTCATATACCGGAGTTCATGGGGCAAATCGCCTAGCTTCAAATTCACTACTGGAAGCTCTAGTTTATAGTAATGAAATCAGCGAAAATATTAAAAAAAGTGTTAAATCACAATCTAATATAAACAAGAAATCCAACGAAATCGAAAATCAATTCAAATCACCTTCCTATAAACGAAATTCATCACAAGAGAACAAATTTATTGCTCAACTGAAACTGCAACTAAAAAACATAATGTGGGAATATGCAGGAATCGTTAGAACTACCTCCGGTCTCAATCATGGACTCAAAAAACTTTCAAATTTAGAATTTAAATTAAATAAGAAATTCAAACAAAATGAAACTAATGAAAATCTTATTGAAATACGCAATATGATACGTGCTGCCAAAGCTATAACTCTTTCAGCTAAACAAAGAAAAACAAGCCTCGGCACACATTTTATTATAAGTGAATCTTAACGGATCAACGATTTTTTTCTCTAAGAAAATTTCAGATAGCATAATAAACTATTATTCCACGACAATCACTTTGATTTCACAATAATTTCCTCGGATTGTCATTTTTTTCTGCGCAGAAATTTTTGACTCAAGCACCATCCTATTGCGTATTCACCTTTGTGCGTACGCATAAGCTTTGAAAGTCGTACTTCAAAGGTCATTCTATGAAAACAAATCCTGAACTGTACGATTTAAACATTATTTGAATTTGACATAAGCCAGTATGGTATTTCGCATGACCGGCGCCGGTCATGGAGAGATTATTTTTCAAATATGTCCAATCTAGCAATGACTTACCGTAAATAAAGACGTGCCCTCTAAGGTTTTTTTCAGTAAGTACATAAAATCTTCAAAAGAAATCATTGTTAATTTATTTATTCAGAGGGAGAATCTGTTGATCCAACTTAACGGTTCAATTGACAATCTATACTGCTAGTATAGAATGACAGACGAAAATAATCATTAACTTTTACAAAATGAAAAAAACATACTTAGTAGCAATCTCAATCATTGCTGGGACCCTAATCTTAAGTGCATGTGGTAAACCTGAAGAAATTAAAGTATTTGGAGAGGGTGATGCTGCTCCGGTAGTAAATTACAACCAACTAAACTGTGAACAGTCCGGCGGTACATTTACAGATGCTCTATGTACATGTGCAGAAAACTACACTTACAACGAAAAATCAGGACTTTGTGCTGATGCTGATGGAACTCCAGGTGAGAAACTGGAAGCTACGCAATAATTATTATTCTATTGCACTAGCCAGCTTTTTCGCTTGTTCTTCCATAATAAGACTATCAACTATGTCGCTGATTTGGCCTTCCATGATTGTTGGTAAATTATTCCAGCTTTTCTTGATGCGATGATCGGTAACACGGTCTTGTGGAAAATTATAAGTACGAATTTTCTCTGAACGATCCCCGGTACCTATCTGGCTTGAACGCGCTTCACCAAGCTCTTTTTCGCGTTTCTCAAGCTCCTGCGCATAAATTCTAGATCTTAACACTTCCATAGCCTTTTCTTTATTTTTGAGCTGAGATTTTTCACTTGAAGTAGCAATCAATCCGGTTGGTAGATGAGTAATACGTACAGCTGAGTCGGTTGTATTTACACATTGCCCCCCTGGCCCACTTGCACGATAAACCTCTATTTTCAAATCATTATCTCTTATTTGTATATCAACTTCCTCAGCTTCAGGTAGAACTGCAACGGATGCCGTAGACGTATGGATACGCCCCTGACTTTCTGTAACCGGAACTCTCTGAACACGATGAACACCGGATTCATATTTCAAAAATCCATAAGCCCCATCATCAAGAACCTTAAATACAACTTCCTTAACCCCTTGCTCAGCCTCACTTTTACTCATCAATTCAACATTGCATCCTTTGTCTTCCAAATACCTCAAATACATACGGGACAATTCCTCTGCAAACAATGAAGCTTCAACCCCACCTGCCCCGGCACGAATTTCAACTATACAAGGCTTCATATCCTCAGGATCTTTTGGCAAAAGTTCCAATCTCAGCCTCTCTTCAAGTTCCGGCTGACGCGCCTTCGCCGCTTCAAGCTGTCCTTTAGCCAAATCCCTCATTTCTTCCTCATTACTCTCATACAAAATCACCTCAGCCTCTGCTATCTCAGCATTAGCCTGTTTTAACTCAACAAAAAGACTCACAGTCGGCTCAAGATGCTTATATTTTCGTACAAGCTTCTGATACGCAACCTGATCAGATATAATCTCAGGATCAGCCATCTGATTCTGAATTTCATTATACTCATCCTCTAATCTTTGAAGTTTTTCTAACATATTAAAATCATAAAATAACAAATCTTTGAGCCTCACGCAGTGTAGGGGGAGCTAAGAAATTTTGCAAGATGATAGAAATACCACCCTATCCCTACCCTCCAAATCCTTCACAACACTCACTTCATATTCGCAGGCCAAACTCTTGCACAATTCTATCGCACCCTCCCCCTGATCAAAACCAATTTCAAATAAAATATATTTAAATTTCATACCTTTATCAGCAATCTGCTCAAGAACCTGCCTATACAATGCCAAGCCGCCATCATCTGCAAATAAAGCCATATGTGGTTCATGTTCACGTACCCCGGATCCTAACTGAGCATTTAAGTCAACATATGGAAGGTTCGCAACAAGAATATCAAACTCATCATCTATCCCATCCAAAAGATCACCCTCAGAAAGCTCAATAATATTTTCAAGTTTATGTTTTTTTACGTTTTCATTTGCAACCTGCAGGGCCTCTTCACTTTTCTCGATACCTAAAATAGAAAGTTGATCAGGTAAACTAAACTCATTTGCAATAGATATAGAAATACATCCAGAGCCGACGCCAAGTTCAAGCATCCGCACTAGTTTGTTCAACTTTTTTATACAACCAATGGCCTCATTTACTATTATTTCCGTATCCCTACGCGGAATAAGAACGTTTTTATTTACTATAAATTCGAGCCCATAAAAGTTTACCTTCCCACGAATATAAGCCAGTGGATAACCCTCTTTCAAAGTATCAATATTCATCTGAATAAGAGTTTCTATATTTTTTGGGATTTCTTTGTCACGAGTCAAAAACAATTCAACATTATCAATTTCAAGATAATCACACAAAAGAGTCTCGACTTCTTTTAGAAGGTCGAGACCCTTTGAATATTTCAATATGTCTGAAACAGTTAAGGTCACAAATGTTTGTTTAACTGTAAAACTTCTTACGTGCAGCTTCCGCTCTATAGTTTTCTCGTATCACAGCTCCTTCACGAACTTGTCTTTTAGACTTATCCTTCTGGTGATAACGAGTAGAACGAACTCGCGGTATTGTACGAGCTTTTTGGACACGTTTATTAAACTCGTTAACGAGCTTATCGTCTGACTGACCGGTTTTTTTGAATGCATATACTCCCATGTGTAAACACCTCCTTTGATTATTAACAGGGTTAAACCCTTAAAAAGCCTTAATAAAAGCAGGAGCATGTTACTTAACGTCGCACGCAAAGTCAACTTGGAAACACTACGAAATACCGAAACACTACGAAATTACAAATAACTTGACATAATGCATAGTTAAAGTTGATAATTAGCTATCTAGTCACTTAATCATCATGACATGTCAACTGAATCAAGTATGACACAACAAGAGTTTTTTAAATTGATTGACGGTATCCGTAAAGCTGGAACCCCGGAGCATAAGCCATTGAAGTTCAAAGAAATAAGTGATCTTATCGGCATAAGTCGCGGTAGATTATTTGAATTACTAGGATTAAGAAAAAAAACATCAACCAGAGCAAAGACTGAAATAGAAATTCCGGATGGAATCGTAGAAAAGGTTCAAAAAGTACGCGCAGATATTGAAGAAGGGGTCATAGAGCTTAAATTCGAACTAACACCTGAAAGATATCAAGAACTAAGCGCATTAATCGCTTCCATTGAGGCGAATGCATTCAAAAACTATAGAAAAGCTATGGGAATAAAGGCCATTTCACGACTGGCGAATATACCACACAGTAGACTAGAGAATGCACTCAAGCCATCAGTCTCGAAAAGGAAAAAAGAAGTACGCACATTAACAAACCACGACATAGATAACCTACTCATATTAAGAGAAAGAATAATGAATGGAGAAATAGAATTTACGGATAGGCATAATTTTCAAAGTGGAAAGGATATGAATCCATATAAAATAATAGTAACAGAAGATGATATCAAAATGATTAAATGGCTGAGGCTCAATTCTGATTTCACATATGAGAGTTTAGAGAGAGAGCTTGAATTACCAAAAGGGAAGCTCTCTCAATTAAGCGGAGAAGTGAAAAGAACCAACAGGCAACAAAAACCAAGATTAGATATAACTGCAATTTATGAATTGATGCTTTTGGTAGAAGAAAGAATACAAGAAATAAAAAAACAATATGAAAACTTCGATCACGAAGAAAAAGATGAAGGAAGGGCAGATGAAGTGGTCTTGATATTGGATGGCACGCATCGAGTTGAAGCCCACCTTGCCAATCTAAGGGGCCCTGTAGAGCGTGAGATGAGACGAAAAAATAAAGAGGCAGCTTAAACTACCGGCCAAGTACAACACTGACTAGTTCATAGACTTCGTCGCTAATTGAAAAAAAGGCTTAAGGGAAAATTTTGCGGGCTAAAATATTGAGTTTTATGCTAGAGTAAGCTCTTAACCCTTAATATTTTTTGTTATGCAAAAAAAAATGCCCAAAATGCCTCAGTTTTAATACTAAAAAGAACGGTAAAAGAAACC